>JAPKZM010000208.1 GCA_026393775.1 Candidatus Aminicenantota bacterium | reverse complement strand
TTCTTGTTCAAGAACGTGATCTGATCCAAACTCTCTTCGCTGACGTAGCTTTTCGACGAATTGTCATGGCTCATGACGATCTTCCCCGCCGGATCGAGTATCTTGATGTTGATGTTGGGGAAAAAGAAATACTTGAATTCCAGGGACATGGCCAGTTCATCCGGATTGCCCGTGTTTTCGCTGATTTCCTTCAATTCCGACAGGAACAGCGCCTTGCGCACCAGATCGCTCAGGTTCTCCAAAAATACGCTTTGCGCCACTTTTTTGGCGGCGGCGGTCTCCTCCTTGGCCATTCTTTCGTAGCGACGGGAGATGGAGATGATCGAAAAATTCAGGGAGATGACCATGGAAAGAACGGCGATGAATATCAGCGAAAGGAAAAGCTTGGTTTTGATCTTCATTTCAGCTGCAGGTCATTTAGGTAAAATTTGCCCAACAGGTCGGGCTGCAGACGGCCGATCTTCTGATTGTAAATCATGACCCGTTTGTCCTGGTACAGGGGAATGACCAGTCCGTCGTCGACGATGGCACGGTCGATGTCCCGGTACAAAGCCTGGCGTTTTTTCGCGTCGCGTTCACGGCGGGCCGCCTTCAAAAGGTCGTCGAGGTCGCGGCGTTTGGCGCCGGCGATGTTGGCAAATCCCTGTTTTTGCAGCTGCTCCGACAGCAAGGGGAAAAGCATGCTGTCGGGGTCGGGATAATCGGCGATCCAGCCCGAATAGGCCAGGTCATAGTCGCCCAGCGCGATCCTGGATTTGTAGGCCTGGGCATCCAGGCGGGTGAGCTTCAGCTTGATGCCTATCTGTTTCAGGTTTCTGGCGAACATAGAAAACAACTGGAAGAGTAGGCCGTCGTCCTTTTGCAGGAGCATTTCAAGCTGGATCTCGCGTTCCATGCTCTCTTTTTTAAGCAGGTTCTGGGCTTTGGCCAGGGAAAATTCGCTCCCCGGCGCCTCGGTTTCGGAGGCGATCAAGCCTTTGGGCAGCAAGGTATGAATGGGCAGCACGTAGTCCTGGAAGATAAGCTTCAGTGCCCTCGGGTCCCAGGCGCAACCAAGGGCCTGGCGCACGCGTTTGCGACTCAGCGTCGGCCTGGCCGCATTGATGACGACGAAGGTGACGGACAAATAGGGCGCGGCGACAACCTTAACCCAATCCTGCTTTTTGTAGCTGACCATTTTTGATATGGAGTACGAGTACAGAATGTCCAGCGTCCCCTGCTGGAAATAGCTGTTCAGTATTTCGCTGCTCGGCTCGATAATGTTGACGTATTCATCCACGCTCGGCCGGACGCCCCAGTATTCGCGGTTGGCCGTCAACACCAGGCGTTTGTCCTTCTGCCAGGAATCCAGCTTGAAGGGACCGGTGCCGACGGGCCGGTGAGCGAAATTCGCCCCTTCTTTTTTTACTGCAGTCGGGGAAACAATGGCGGCGCACTCGACGGTCAACGCGGCTAGAAACGGGAAAAACGGTTCCGAGAGGATGAATTGCACCCGCTGCGCATCCAGCTTTTGCACCGCTTTTAATAACGTGAAGATGCCGGAGAACATGGGAAAATCGCGCTGGCGGTTCGGGTTGGCCGGGTCCATCTGCCGGAAGAAGGTGAACACGACGGCGTCGGCATCCAGGGGGGTGCCGTCATGAAAGCGTACGCCGCGGCGCAGTTGGAACGTCCAGGTCCGGCCGTCGGGACTCGTTTCCCAGCTGACGGCCAGCGCCGGTTCGATCTTTGTGGTTTGCGGGTTCAAGCGCACCAGGGTGTCGAAAATGTTGTCAACGTAAAACGCCGATATGTCGTCCCAAGCCTGGGCGGGATCCATCCCCGAAGGCTCGAACGGGCTGCCCGAGCGCACCACACGCTCGGCCGCCAGCAGCGGAACGACCATGATCGCGATCAGCGGCAGAAGAACGGCCAGTGTCCTTGTTTTTATTTTCATTGGTTTGACTCCAGTTTGACGTCGCGGAATAGGATCTGCCCCAAGGGATTGAACCCGAGGCCGCTGATCCTTTTGTTGCAGGCCATAGTGCGGACCAGGTGGAACAACGGGATCCAGGGTATGTCATGCTTCAGGATGGCCAGGGCGTCCTGATAGATGCGGCTGCGCTTCTGCGCATCCAGGGTGATTTTCCCCAGGTCAAGCAGGCGGGTCAACTCGGGATTTTCGTAGAAGAAGCGGTTGCGGTTGCCGGGGGAAAAGGTGAACAGCGGGTAGAGAAAAAAATCGGGATCGGGATTGCTTGACCAGCCCATGAGCAGGAGGTCGTGTTCGCCGCGGTTGGCGATGCGGACGAGTTCGGCGAAAGGAAGTTTGATTCTTTTTATGTTGATTTTTATTTTTTTTGCGTAAATGGCCAACAGGTCGGCGATCTCTTGGATACCCTCCTGGCCGTCGGGGAAGTGCAGCGTGCAGTCGAAGCCGTTTTCCAGCCCCGCTGTTTTCAGCAGGGCGCGGGCGGCCTTCAGGTCGAAACTTTGCGTCGGAGCGGGGTTGCCGCCGGGAACAATCGGCAGCGGCAGGGGCGAGTAGGCCGGTTCGGCCAGCTTCTGGTAGATCTGCTTGACCATGCTTTCCTTGCTGATGATGTGCAGGAAGGCAGCCCGGACCTCCCGGCGGTCGAACGGTTTTTTCCTGGTATTGAAGCCCAAGTAATGAGTGGTGATCGAAGGCTTGCTCAGGATGGCGATCTCGTTGCGCAGCGACAATTCCTCGTACTCCTTGGCCGACTGGATGACCGTCATGTCGGCGCTGCCGTTCTTGATCTGCAGCAGCCGGCCTAGCGAGTCGGGCATGACCTTAAAGATGATTTTTTCCACGTTGCCCGCTCCCGCCCAGTAGTCCGGGTTGCGGGTCAGGATCAGCGATTTATCCCTTGACCAGCTGGCGTAGCGGAACGGCCCAGTGCCGACCGGCAGGTAAGGGGAGGATGAACTGGCGGCGGGAGCCTGGATGAAGGCGGCGGCGTCGGCCACGGCGATGAGGAAGGGGGCGTAGGGACGGTCGAGGCTGATATCGACGCTGAAGGGATCGCTGCTGCGGATGTCGGTAATGAAGGAAAAGAGAAAACTCAGGCGCGGGTAAAGGAGCTGCTTTTCCCCGAACCGGCTGCGGAAGGAATCGATGACGGAGCGGGCGTCGAAAGGGCTGTTGTCATGGAACTTGACGCCGCGGCGCAGGATGAAGCGCCAGTGCCTGCCGTCGTCGCTGACTTTCCACGAAGTGGCCAGGCAGGGCTCGATCGATGTCGTGTTTTTCCTGACGCGCACCAAGCCTTCAAAGATATTGAGCGCGATTTCGGTGGAGTAAATGTCGTCGGCCTGCCAGGGATTGAGGTTGATGGCGTCGGCCGGCCGCAGGTAAATGATGGACGTGCCTTCGGCGGCGGCCAAAAAATTCCCCGCCAGCACCATCGCCAAAATTATGGTCACAATTCTCATTGTCAAGATTATAAAATATTTTTTTTTTATATTCAATCACACGCCCTGAATGCGAAAAATGATACGTATGGCTTATTTTCTGTCCGCGAGCAGCGCCTGCATCACGTTGTTTTTCCCGGAGCGCTTGGCTTCATACAGGGCCTGGTCGGCGATGTCGATCAGCTCGTTCACGTCGCGGATCGCATTTTCATATTGGCAAACGCCGGCGCTGATGGTGGTCTTGATCTTGAAGCTGAGATGATTCAGGACGAAGTCCTCGGCGTTTTTCCTGATGCGGATGGCCAACTGAAAAGCGCCTTCTATGGTCGTCTCCGGGAGGATCACCAGGAATTCTTCGCCGCCGATCCTGCCGGTGATGTCCTGTTCGCGCAGGGTTTTGGTCAGCAGTTCGGCAAAACTCTTTAAATATTCGTCTCCGGCCAGATGTCCGTAGCAATCGTTGATCTGCTTGAAGTCATCGATGTCGATGATGATGATGCTGAAGGCCCTGTTACTGCGCCGGGCGATGCGGTTGATGCTTTCCAGCTCGTTGATGATGAACCTTCTGTTGTAGAGGCCGGTATGGGTGTCGCGCACGGCGTAATTGAACAATTTGGCGTGGTACTCTTTTTCGAGCTCGTCGCTGTAGCTCAGGCTGAGCACGGTGTCGCCGACCTGGATCTTGTCGCCGCCGTGGATGGGAGACTGTTCAATCCTTTCGCCGTTGACGTAGGTGCCGTTGGTAGACTCCAGGTCCTTGATGAAAACCTGTTCGACGTCCTGGCTGGTTCTGGTTATGGATATTTCGCAGTGGACCTTGCTGACCTTTTCATCGCTGATGGCGATGTCGTTGCCGTCGTCCCGGCCGAGGAGGGTGTTGTGTTTCTCCAGCAAGAAGTGCTTGCCGAAGTCAATGTCATTGCCGCCGATAACGGTCAGGATGATCGAGTGCTCGATCTTCTGCAATCCGTCGGGCAGGATGTCGAACTTGCGGTCACAGATTGTTTTATCCCACGGATCGATCATCTCTGCTCAGCACCTTCCCTTTTGCGTTTTGAATCATTTTAGCACTTTTACCAAAAAAAAACAATTTGCCGCACGGATTCCCGACCGTCCGCGTGAGGCGATGCCCGTCCCTATGGCTCTGCGAACCGTTTCAGGTCGGCCCGGGAAAAAATCCATTCCGGCGTCGACAGCGTATCGCCGAAGTCGGCGTCATACCAGGGGTTTTTTTCCAGGCTGTCCGGGTTGCGCAGGATCTGGATTTCCTGGGCCGGCATGTAACTTTGGGCCAGAAGAAAAACCTTCGCGCCGGTCCACCTGTCGTTGGCCAGGTCGACGACGATGACGGCGTGGCCGGGAGAACCTCCCTGGATGAAAACATCTCCGCTGCGCAGATCACCCACACGCGCCGGCATGAGCTCCTTGGCCAGCGACCGGGTCCCGGCATAGCTGAAAACCACCTCCAGGTAAGCCCAAAAGTCCCGGTAGGTGTTGGCCGGGCCCTGGGCCTGCGTCCAATACGCTCGGTTCCCCTTGACGACGATCCGCTTCCCCCGCATCCACTCGGAGTAGTCGGCGCGGAAGCCGTTGCTGAAATTGAAGTGAATTTCAGCGAAGCGCTTTTGCCGGTAGAGGTACTCGGCCCGCAAGCGCATCACGGCGTCGGCGCACTGCTGGAGGTCTTTGTCGCCGATGGCAAGGTCGACCACCGCCTCGTAGATCCCGGCGTTTTCTTTTATCCGGCCGTCGTATAAACGCACCTGCGCCGGGTGGGGTTTTAACGGTAGCTGTCGCAAGTAAGCGGCGAAGGAACCATCGGCTACCTGGACCCGCGTGAACCCTAACGGAACGCGGATGCGGGTTTCAATGGTCGCCCCGGCAGGATCGATCAGCCCGGCGGAGCCGTTTTCCGGAGGAGGCCCGGAAAGCGAGCGCCGGGCCGGGGCGGTATAATGTGGAATGACGGTGAGCCACAGGGCCGCAAGCAGGGCAAGGGGCGCCCGCTTGCTTTGGTCGGCGCGATTCTTCGGAGCCATTCATTCATTATAGCGACTTTGCGGTTAATTGCCAGCCCTGTCGGTCCGCTTTGTGAAAAAGATGCCGACTTTTCCGTTTTCATTCTCCCGCGCTTGCTCTTCCCGGCTGAATTTGCCGGCAGCGGTTTTTGACGATCCGGGAAAGCTTGTACAAGTAAATATCGCTGCAGCGGGTGCGCTGGATATCCCCATGCTTGATCTCAATCCAGAAAAGGGACAATTTTTCCAATGCCAGGCACAAGGTAGCTATGTTTTTCGCGATAGCGCCGCTGTCTGGCGTGACCAGCTCGCGCAATTCCCGGTTCTTGTTGATGATCCGTTCCTGGTAGTCCCAGACATTGCCGTCGTTGAGAGAGCCCAAGTTGTTGATCTCCCTGAAAACGGCTCCCCTGACGTCTTTTTCCAGCAGCAAGTCCACCTGATAGCGGATGAATTCGCGAAATTGTTCGGCTGGGTTGACCCGTGCTTCGGTAATGTCGGCGGGGCCGGGGATATGGTTCAGGAAAAGGAGCAAATATTGCAGAGTGCGGCTGATTTGCTCGCTGCGCTCCTGGCTCCTGAAAAATTGCTCGAGGGTGGTGGCGGATAGCACTTTATCGGACCGCTCAGACAATACTTCAACCCAGTGTCCCTCCGCTTTTTTTATGAAAAAACTGGCTTCCTCTTTCAACACATCTACTTCTTCGGGATCGTCAGGGATTTCCATGGCGAAGTTTTCAATAGTTTTCATTTGATTTCAGGTTAGGCTCATATTTGAGCTTCTTTACTCAGACTGTCAGGTTTGTAGAGTTCCTCCACCGTGATGCAGTCTTTCTTGAAAAACAGGCGGCCGCACTTGGGGCATACCTCCGGCAATTCGTGCGGCGGCTGGTAGTCAAATGGACGTTTTTCATCGTATACTTCCTCGAAAAGAAGTTCATTTTCATCAGCAGGGCAATAATAGAGGGTCCGGGCTTTCATAGCCTTACTCCGCGCATGAATTTGCTTTTTTCGCCGTTGATGGCAATGCAATTCAGGTGCCAAGCGCGACTGTATCCTGAAAACTAATGTGGACAATGGTTTTTGCATCTGAGGGCTGGAGCCGTTGCCCCGCCAAATGTCTCATTTTGGAACACTCGCAGTTGCGCCGGACAAAGCCATTGTCAACAAAGCGTTTTCAGGCTGTTCGAATGTCCCATTTTGGGACACGAGACGTTTTGGCCCGGCACCTTTATTGATGCTGAATCATGGAAGCAAATTGTCCCATTTTGGGACAGACAAGCGCTGCCGGTCAAGCTGAGCGGCACTGTTCACCATTATGATTGCAATTGTCGTTCATGTGGGGTATGATAATTGCGCCTTGGCTATCGGGAAAAAACGACAAATTCATTTTCTCGAACAGTGCGTGCCAGGAGGAGCATGATATTTTTTAAAATGCCGAAAATGAGCATCGGCAACCGCACGCTGCCCCTGCCGATCATCCAGGGAGGCATGGGGGTAGGGATCTCCCTCGCCGGCCTGGCTTCGGCCGTCGCCGAGCAAGGGGGCATGGGCGTCATTGCCGCCAACGGCATCGGCATGATCGAACCCGACTACTACGCCGACGGCCGGGCGGCCAATATCAAGGCCCTGCGCAGCGAGATCAGGCGGGCCCGGGCCATGAGCAAAGGGCTGATTGGCGTCAACATCATGGTCGCGGCCAACGATTTCCCGCAGCTTCTGGATACGGCCATCGAGGAAAAGGTGGACGCCCTATTTATGGGCGCCGGTCTGCCGATCAAGAACATCCCGGTGGCCAGGATCCGCGCCGCCAACGTGCTGGTCGTGCCCATCGTCTCTTCCGGGCGCGCCGCCGAGCTCATCTTCAAGTACTGGCAGAAAACCTATCATGACGTCCCCGATGCCGTAGTGGTCGAGGGGCCTCTGGCCGGGGGCCATCTCGGCTTCAAGGCCGAGAAGCTTCAGGACGCGGACCAGGCCCTGGAAGTTCTCGTTCCGCAAGTGATCGCCGCCCTGGAAAGCTTCCAGGAAGCCTTCCATAAAAAGATACCGGTCATCGCTGCCGGAGGCATTTTCACCGGCGAGGATATCTTGCGTTTTTTGCAGCTTGGGGCCCAGGGAGTACAGATGGCGACGCGTTTCGTGGCCACGGAAGAATGCGACGCCGACATCCGCTTCAAGGAAGCGTACCTGAAATGCGCCCCCGAGGACATCGTCATCATCAAGAGCCCGGTCGGCCTGCCGGGGCGAGCCATCCGCAATAAATTTTTAGATAACGCCGCCGCCGGCGTACGCAATGTCAAACGCTGCGCCTGGCGCTGCCTGGATCAGTGCGATATCAAGCATGCCGATTATTGCATATCGGTTGCTCTGGACAACGCCCGCCAGGGGTTGCTGGACCAGGGATTCGCTTTTTGCGGGGCCAACGCTTATCGGGTCGAAGATATCGTCACCGTGCACGCGCTGTTCGATTCCCTCAAGCATGAGTACGAAGCCGCGCTGGTCGGTGACCTGGTCACGTTGAAGGATGAGTATCTGCAGACCATCGAGAACCGGCTGGCCGGCTTGCGCCGCGATTACCGCCAGGCCCGGCAACGGCTCTGCCGGCTCGGCGCCGAATATAGCAGGGCTTGGGAAAGAAAGGTCAATTCGATCATAGAAGAATATCATAAGGCCCGCAACCTGTCCGACATGCTCAGGGACGAATACGAAAGCGCCTTTAAAAAATTGAACCTTTTCAAGGAGCGCTTCCCGGAAAAGCTGGCCGAGCTGCAGGCCCTGCTGCGCCAGTTCCAGACCGACCTGGTGCTGGCCCCGGCGCTGTAGGGAACAGTCGGTTCCGTCAGCGGATTTTTTTTCGGAAACGCAGCTGTAATTTTATTTTAAAACTGCTAAACTGCATCCATGCGGCAAGAAAAAATACTGATTTGCTACAACGAACCGGTCGGCATTTACGAGAATTATTCCGGTAAGAGCGCCGGCAAGGAAATAGAAGATTCCTCTGATCCTGGTTTGATGGCCCAGGTTAGCGAGATGCGCAAGATTCTGCAGCAAAGGTTCCTCCAGGTTGAAACCCTTTCCTTCAGCAGGGATTTCGCCAAGGCGCTGCGGCGCATCCTGCAGCTGGTGCCGGACATCATCCTGAACTTCGTTGAAGCCCTGGATGGCGACACCAATTTCGAGGGCCACATCGCCGGCGCCTTTGAAATTCTGGATATCGAGTTCACCGGCAACCGCTCGCTGACCTTGGGCAACTGCCTGAACAAACTCAAAACCAAACAGATCCTGAGGTCGCTGGCGGTCAGAAGCCCGAAATACTTACTGGCACGGCTCAACAGCAAACTGGAAGAGGGGAGTCTTAAGCTGAAATTTCCGCTCATCCTCAAGCTGAACAAGGAGGATGCCAGCATCGGCATTTCCGAGGATTCCGTGGTCAACGATTTCCCAAGCCTGCAGCGACATCTGGCATTTTTATTCGCCAACTACCGCCAGGACGTGCTGATCGAGGAATGCCTGCCGGGGCGGGAGATCAGCGCCGCCATCCTCGGCGACCGGGTGCTGCCGCTCTCCGAAATCTCGTTCGCAAACTTGCCGGCACATCTGCCCAAAGTCGTCACCTATGAAGCCAAGTGGTCGCTGCAAAGCGACTATTGCCTGGGCACGGTGCCGGTCTGTCCGGCCGATTTGGACGAGCCGCTGCGCTTGCTGATCGAAAAAACGGCCCTGGCCGCATTCAATGCCATGGATTGCCGGGACTATGCCCGGGTTGATTTCCGCCTCAGCCAGAGGAACATTCCCTTCGTCATCGACGTCAATCCCAACCCCGACCTGTCGCCCGATGCCGGCTTTATCCGCTCGGCTTCCCGCGCCGGCCTCAGCTATGAGGATGTGCTTTTCATGCTGGTCGAATTCGCCCTGCAGCGCAGCAGCGCCAGCGGCCGCTCCATCGCCGAACGGCGAAAACACCTGGAAACCTACCTGCAGGAATTGAAGAGCTGAGCGCCGCCGCTTTTTATCTACGCGCTCTCGGGGATGATGATGTCCACCGTCTCGAAGCCCAGCAAACGGAAGAATTTTTCCAGCATCTGCCGCCCCTGCTCGGCGCTGTTCTTCAGGATCCCCTTTTCCCTGGCGTTGCGCTCGAAGATGCGCCGGGCGTCCTCATGGAATTTCTTGCTCTCCTCGAAGCTGATCTCACCTTCTTCGATGAAGGTTTCAAAGCCGCTGGGGTTGATGACCACGTCCAGGATGCGGGCCGGCGGCAGCTTGACCACGATTGACTTGTCGCGGCGGATGATCGATTTT
>JAPKZM010000298.1 GCA_026393775.1 Candidatus Aminicenantota bacterium | reverse complement strand
TGTAGGTATCGTCCAAGCCCATCCAGAATATGCCGCCAATGGGGTTGGGCAGCCAGGAGCGCGACTGGGCGACAAAGGAATACGCGGTCTGTTGGGTGGAGACGGCGCGTTCGAAGATGTATTCTTCCTTGGCATCCTTATCAACTTTCCATTCCATGGGCCGCCAGCGGTAGGGCAGGACGAATGGTCCGGCACCGATGTCTTTGGTCATATCCATTTCCGTGCCTTCGAAATGGTCGCGCATCAGCTCCATGACGTCGCGCACCGACAGCTTCTTGTCGGGCTTGATGAACAGCGGTATGGGCTCGGCTCCCGGCTTGATGCCCAGGGCGTAGTCCTTGTAGGCGTCCATCTGCTTGGAGTCCGGAGTGACGCGGCGGAAGAACTCCCAGACGCGGCCTTCGCAGAAGCGCCGGGCTCCGAAATTTAGCGGCGCGTAGGCGTCGGCGAAGCTGAATTCGTTATCCGCACCCTTGAAATATCCTTTCTCGCGGGCGAAACTGACGACATCGGGGGCGTGGAATACCGTTTGCTTCATATTGGAAAAATTGTTGGTTTTTTGCAGGGGGAACTTGTGGATACGCGGCTGGTTGGCATGGGCGCAGACGTAGCCATCGGGAACACGCCAGGCCACCCAGACGGCGCCTTTTTTGTCCGGTCCCTTGGAGATCATTTCCAATATCCACACTTCGGTGGGGTCGGAGATGGAAAAAGACTCCCCTTCGCTGGCATAACCGTACTCGGCCACCAGCGAGGTCATGACCTGCAGCGCTTCGCGGGCGGTGCGGCCGCGCTGCAGGGCCAGGTTCATCAGGGTGCCGTAGTCGACCACGGCCTTGGGATCGACGAGCTCTTCGCGGCCGCCGAAAGTGGTTTCGCCGACGGCCACCTGGAACTCGTTCATCAGCCCGACCACCGAATAGGTGCGGCGCACCTGGCGGATCTTGCCTAGGTACTTGTTCGAATCGCCGTCATAGACGTCGATCCATGTCCCCTCGATATGCTCGCCGGCCGGGATGTAATTCAGGTAGCCGTAGAGTTCGTGCGAATCGACCGCGTAGGAGATCATGGTCGAGCCGTTGGCCGAAGCCCCCTTGCTGATCAGGTAATTGGTGCAGGCGCGGCCGCTGGGCGCAAAGGCCAGGGTCAGCCCGATCACGGTAATCCAGGCGATGGTTTTCGTCATGTCCAGGTTCCTCCTGTTTGGTTTGCGAAGGCGTCTTGGGCGGATTGGCCAGCCCGCGATCGGCCGTCAGCGGAAAAGGATACGCAATTTATACGCAAAAAGCAAGGGGCGTAAAAAAAATCGTTTGCCGGAGTGTTATGATTATCAGACATTCAAAAAAGTGAATAGCCAGGTCAAATTGAATTGACAAAGAGCACAAAATTCATTATAATTAATACTAATGTGATTATATTTAAAAGGATGGTTTAGCATGAATAAAACACCATTTCCTAATATTTCCTGTCAAGCATTTTTTTTCTTATTACTAGCAGCCTTATTGTTGCTGCCGCAGGCCAGTTTTGCCGCGACCACCGGCACGACCGCCCCGCTCGGCTTGCTGCGGCAATGGGGGAGCGCCGCGCCGGGGGAATATGGCGATTATCTCTCTGCTTCCGATAAGCCATTGGACACGATCCATCAATACTTTATCGAAGTGCCGTCCGGATTGGGCCAGCTTGTTGTGGATATTTTTGATGCCGATTGCGGCCCAACCGGGGCAAATAGTAACGATTATCGAATTGGTAGTGGAACCACAACTACCACTTATGCCTTGTATAGCCCAGCCGGTGGAGCGGCAGTAATGACCCGTAACAGTGGTGGAGGCTGGGTGATTAATAATAATTGGGCTAACTTTCACACCGTTGCATCGCCGGCTGCCGGCCATTGGCGGCTCGATGTAAGCTCGCTGGCCGGCGGCGACGACATGAACGGCTATGGCATTAGGGCCCACGACGGCACCTCTGGTTCAGGCGGCACGGAGCTCAATATGTACGGTTATTCTTATGTTTCCTGCGGCTGGGTGGGAACGGGAAGCTCGACGTCCACCCGCTATCCTTACATCACCTCGGGCTGTTCGTTCAGCTGGAACAACTGGGACGGCGACAGCCTGAGCACGCACAACCTAAGAAGCCGAACTGGGCGGGTCTCTGGTCCCACCTTCAATGGTTCCGGCAATAATGCCTGGGGCCGACAAACTATCAACAATTATGATCTCCCCCTGATCAACAGCGATACAGGCATCTGGACCTGGACCGGGATCTATACCGATACCGGTGGCGGCGCTGGCAATTACGGCATCCTTTACACGGGAAATTACGCTGACCCTGCTCCGCCTCCGACGTCTCAGCCTCAGACAACTACTTTTCGTATTTATTTCCCCACCGACGCTGGCGGTGTTCCATCCAAGCCTTCCGTCACCCAGAAGCTCAGTTTCGTCTCTGGGCCCAATCCGCCGACCTACACTCCGTCTCCTGGGACTACCCTTCCGACCTATGTGCGGGTGGAGATCGTGGTTTACAACCCCGCCGCCCAGGCCATCACTTTCTCAAGTGGCAACCTGGTGACGGCCAACATCCCGGGCAACGGCGTCGTCTACGCCGGCAATGCAACGGCCTCGCAGGGACAGGCATCGATTTCAGCGCCCAGTATCGACGGCACGGGCAACATCACCTGGAACCCCGGTACGGTTGCCGCCGGGGAAACGGCGACGCTCTATTACCAAGTGAAAGTCACTCCAATCTCCGATGATCAGGTGCTTCCGGTTACCGGGATCCCGACATTGAACGGGACCACCGCTAAGTATGTCGATGAGACGGGCGATACAACCGCAGGCAGGCCGGCCACTTACACCTACGGTCCTCTTTGCGGCCTTTCCGTGACCGAGGGCGGCACGCCCATCCCCACCTGGGTGGCCATCTCCTGTTTCGAAGCCAATATGACCTCCGGGCAGCCGATGGTGGAGTGGCACACCGGCGCCGAGAACGGCACCGTGGGTTTCAATCTCTGGCGCCAGGACGGCGAAAGCGGGAGCTATCAGCTGGTCAACACCGATCTCCTGCCCGCGCTGAACAACGCCATGACGGGCGGGATCTACCGCCTGGTCGATCCCGACGTGCGCTACGGCGAAACGGTTGTTTATCGCATCGAGGAAGTCGATGCCTGGGGCAATACGCATGAGTACGGGCCATTTACCGTGACCTTTGAAGACATGCCGCCAAAATTCAATAAAACCGGAAATTTTTATTTAAAGAACAGCCAGGAAGTTTCCACCGCAATCAATGGATTCCGGAGCGAGGTTTTCACGGCTTCGGAATATGAAAAAAGCCGCCTGCTGGCGCGGCGCGATGCCGTACGCGACCAGGGAGCGGAACCCATGGCCCAAAGCAGCGGCCAAGCCAGGATTGAGGTCAAGAAGCGCGGCCTTTTCCGTCTGGACGCCGCGAGTATCTCCGCCGCCCTGGGCATGTCAACAGCCCAGGTCGAGAGTCTTATCGCCTCCTACCAGCTCAGCCTTTCCAACCAGGGTGAGCCGGTCGCCTGGCTGGCTGATGAGAACCGCAGCGGGATATATTTTTACAATGAACCGTTGCAAAGCGCTTATAGCGAACAGAATATTTATTGGCTGGAACAAGGCAACGGGTTGGCCTTGGTGACAGTGGACGGCGGAACGGCCGCTGCGGCTGATGCCGGCCAAACTTTCAATGATACCAGTCATTTTGAAGAGAACCATTATCCGCTGCCTTCTCTCTTCAGCAAGCCTGACGATGATTTCTGGCTCTGGGATTTGATCGTCGCCGGGAGTCCAAGCACCTCTTTCACTATCCAGGTTCCTGGCCCGGCCGATGATGGCACCGCCACTCTGACCGTCAACCTGCTGGGGGCTACCGATACGGCGGCTTCCATCGATCACCGTGTAAGAGTTTTGCTGAATGGCAGGAAAATCGGCGAAAGTGTCTGGGATGGCATAAACCCCCATACGTGTCAATTCAACTTCTACCAGACCCTTCTCAGCGATGGAAAAAACACCATCAATGTCGAGGGAATAAAGCTCAACGGTGTGCCATATAGCTATTTTTACGTGGATTCTTACGACCTGAATTACCGGCGCTTTTACCAGGCTAAAAACAATGTTTTGTGGTGCCAGGGTGATGGCAATCAAACCATTTCCGCAACCGGGTTCAGCGATACGCGAGTCATGGTTTGGGACGTGAGCCAATCCCGGCAGCCAAAACTGGTCCGTACGGCAGGCCTCGATGTGGGCGGGCGCGTCACTTTCAACCCTGCCGACCCGGCGAACAAATACCTGGTGATCGGCCTGTCCGCTGTCCTACAGCCTATATCGGTTACGGCCGCTTCAACTACGAATTTGCAGAACGCCGATGACGTCGAATACTTCATCTTGGCTCCGTCCGAGTTCGCCGAGGCGGCGCGGCCGTTGGCCGAATATCGCCTCAGCCAGGGACTTTCCGCCGCGGTCGTTACCCTGGAGGACATTTACAACAATTTCAATTCTGGCCTGGCGAGTCCCCTGGCCGTCAAGGATTTCCTCCATTCTGTTTATAGGCGAAGGAGAAGCCTCGCAAGTCTGAAATATGTCGTCCTGATTGGCAAGGGGACTTTTGATTATAACAATTATCTCGGGCACGACGATAACCTGTTTCCTATCATTCTGGCCAATACGGCGGAAGGACTTTTTGCCGCTGACAACCTCTATGGCGACCTCAAGGGCGATGACGGGATTCCGGAGATTGCCGTCGGCAGGTTGCCGGTTGTCTCGGTCGATGAGCTCCGTACAGTCATTAACAAGATCAAGGCTTATGGAAGTTCCCAGGGCGCCTGGACGGACAAGGCGCTGATGATCTCCGATAACGCCGACAGCGGCGGAGACTTCCTCGCCAGCAGCGAAACCCTGGTCAGCGAAATCAGCGGCTATACCGTAGAACGCCTTTCCCTGCTCGGTTATAACAATTCCGCCGATATCAGGCAGGGGATCATCGATGGGATCAACCGCGGCGCGGCACTGGTGAATTATGTCGGCCATGCCGGCATGGACCAGCTGGCGCAGGAAAGCATTTTGAGCATCTCGGACCTGCCGCTGCTGCAGAACGGCTACAACCTGCCGATCATGATCCTGGTGACCTGCGTGGTCGGCCGTTTCGACATCCCGGGCAACGTCTGCCTGGGCGAAGCCCTACTGCTGAAGAGCAACGGCGGGGTCGTAACGGAAGTGGCCCCGACCAGCGCTTCCTACAACGCCAACGCGAACCTGCTGATCGATGAGCTTTACAAAGCGGTTTTCAAAGCACAAGAAAAGGACTTGGGGATGGCCTGGCTCAGGGCGGCTCAAAACTTCACTCTCCAGGGCGGCAATCCCAATATCCTGAACATCTATAACATACTCGGCGACCCGGCGGTGTCGTTCAAATGAACCTGGAAGGTAAATTCCGGAAAAAAGAAAGCATCGCCAGCCGCACGATCGCCGGCGAATCGTTCTTGGTCCCGGTCTGCGGCCAACCCGCCGACATGCAGAAAATATTCGTGCTAAATAACCTGGCCGCGTTCATCTGGGAACATTTGGATGGAGAACATACCGTCGTCGACCTGCTTGGCGCCATCGTGGAGCAATTCGCGGTCGACCGGGAACAAGCCCGGCTGGACACGGTCGAATTCATCGGGCAGCTGCTGGAGCAGAATTTGCTTGAAGGAGTCGCATGAGCGTTCCGTGCCAACAGCTGTCCCAACTGAGCGATCAAGCGTTCTGGGAAGAATTTTCCGAAAAAATCGAACAACAGCGGATCCCTTTTTCGGGGGGCATCGCGCTGACCCATCGTTGCAATCTCGCTTGCCTGCATTGCTACGCCAAAGGGGACGTGGAAGAAAATGGTGAGCGCGGCCGCGATTTGAGCACGGGACAGTGGATAAAAATAATCGACGAAATCAAGGAAGCCGGTTGTCTTTATTTGCTGATCACCTGGAAATCACCTTGTACGGCGCCAGCGCCGCGACCCATGACCGCGTCACCGGCGTGCAGGGGTCGTACGAGCGTTGCCGGCAGGGCATTGAGATGCTGCTTTCCACCGGAGTAAACGTCGCCCTGAAGAGTGTTTTATTGTCCCTGAACGAACATGAGTTTTCCGCCATGGAGAAAATCGCTCAAGATTATGGGGTCGAATTCCGGCTTGACGCCGCGCTTTTCCCCTCCTTTGCCGGAGACCGTTCCATCCTTGATTTGCGCGTCTCTCCCGAGCGAGCTGTCGCCCGGGAATTCGCCAACCCGGAGGTTTTAAAAGAGTCGCGCGAATTCCTGAAGCGCTTCCGCCCCTCCGAAACCGACAGTCTGTATCCCTGCAGCGCCGGTACCACCGTCTTTCATGTCGACCCTTATGGATATCTCTTTCCCTGCCTGATGGTACGCAAATACAGTTATCCCCTTCTGAGCGGCAGCTTTCAACAAGGATGGAACGAGACCATAGCCTCGATCAAGAAAATGAAATTAAGCGCGGATTCCAAATGCCGCGACTGCGGACAAAAAATGCTGTGCGGCTATTGCCCGGGTTTCTTCGAGATGGAAAATGGTACTGAACAGGTCCAATCTCCATATGTATGCGCTTTGGGCAAGCTTCGTTCCGCGATGATCAATCCTGAATTGTGTGGAGGATGAATGAGAACCGAGAAAAGTGAAGCCGATAAAAGGAAAGCCTACGAAAAACCGATCATTCGGATAGTCAACATAGCCGACAGCGTACAAGTATTGGGAATCGGCTGCAAAAGTATGACGGTCGGTATAATGGGCCCTACTACGAACCCCTGCATCCCCGGTGTCCGCTGCAACCAGCCGGGCAGTTAGAGCGGAAATAGTCTAAATTGCCGCCGATTTTTTTTAAATACGGATGGCCATGCTGAAAGCGAATGTGGTTGAAGCATCTTCCGGCAATGGTCAATTCCTGCAAATCGCCGCCGTCACTGTAGCGATTTCCCACGATCTTTCTTTCAATCTGCTTACCCAGGATCCTTTGTACAATGATTTTTTCACCACGCTGGGGACGGAAAAAAGCGCTTCCCTGATACAAGCCCGTCTGGTTCATGGGCGAATGCCCGATGTTAGTCGTTTGCACAAGCTGTTCGATACCCGGGAATCATGGTCCATTTACAGCGACCCCAGGGGAAACTGGATCCGGTTCCAGTCGATTTTGCAACCGGACCCCTTCTGGATCGCCCGCTTCGATCGCCAGGTCAACCGGGTTTTTGTCTATTGCGGTTCACCCCTGATCGGGACTCGGGAGGAAAAAACCGACCTCGCTAATCCCATCTGCTATCCGCTCGACCAGTTATTGCTCATGTATCACCTAGCCTATCGGGCGGGCATCCTGGCGCACGCGGCCGGTATTGATCTTGACGGCCGGGGATTGATTTTTCCCGGCTGCTCGGGCGCTGGCAAAAGCACGTTGACCCGGTTGTTCGCTGATTGCCAAATGGGGAATTTGCTCAGTGATGAGCGCGTCGTCCTCCGCCTGACTGGCACCGGTTGGCAGGTGTTTGGCACCCCCTGGGCCGGGACGGCCGGCGTCGGCAGCAATGGCTGCGCGCCGCTTACTGGGATGTTCTTTCTCAAGCATGATAACCAGAACCTGCTTCGGAGAATTACCGCTGAAAATGCCATGGAGCGCCTGCTGCCAATCCTTTCCATTCCTTGGTACGATGCCGACGTCATGATGCACATCATCGCTTCTACCAAACAGTTGACTTCCAAAGTGCCGGCTTATGAAATGAGTTTCAAGCCCGATCGCTCGGCCATCGATTTTTTAGTGCGGTTTCAAAAGACTTTATCCTGATCGATTTAACCTATCTGACAAACCGCTTAACGGTAAATGCTTCGGCTCTGGGCAAAATAGGAACGGCGCGCCGGGCCGGCCGATGGCCGCGGGCAGTTGCGCTGGTTGCGGCTGCCGTTGCCGCCATTCCCGTTGCGCGCCGCCTTGGGAGCCGGCCTGGCGTCCGTACCGGTCGCCCGGGAAGCGGTTTCTGAATGGAAGGCGTGGGAAGTGTCAACCGGTACTCCGGCGCGGATCAGCTTTTCGATGGCACGTAAGGAATCACGCTCGCCGGCCGAACAGAATGAAACGGCGTCGCCCCCGGCCCCGGCCCTGGCGGTGCGGCCGATGCGGTGGATGTAGACTTCGGGCTCCACGGGCAGATCGTAGTTGATGACATGGGAAATGCCGTCCACGTCCAGCCCGCGGGCGGCGATGTCGGTGGCGACCAATACGCGGATGCGGACGTCCTTGAAGCTGGCCAGCGCCTCGGTACGGGCGCCCTGGCTCTTGTTGCCATGAATGGCGACGGCCGAAATGCGGGCCCCGGCCAGTTTTTTGACCACCTTGTTGGCCATGTGCTTCATCTGGGTGAAAACGATGACCCGGTCCCAGCGCGCGTCGCTGAGCAGGGCGGCCAAAAGGGCGTCCTTGTTGTTTTTGTCCACGAACATCACCCGCTGCACGATGCGTTCGACGGCCGGCGCTTCGTGGGCGATGGTCACGTGCACGGCATCATGGACCAGCGTGCGGGCCAGGGCCACCACCGCGGGTTCCATGGTGGCCGAAAAAAACAGCGACTGGCGCTTTGCCGGCAGCTTGGCGATGACTTTTTTGATGTCAGGGAAAAATCCCATATCGAGCATGCGGTCGGCTTCGTCCAGGACGAAAATTTCGATCGTGTCCAGACTGACAACACCTTGCTGCATGAGGTCGAGAAGCCGTCCCGGTGTCGCCACCAGGATGTCGAGCCCGCGGTTCAGGGCTTGGACCTGGGGGAGCTGGCTGACGCCGCCGAAAATGACGGCGTGGGTGAAACGCAGATGGCGGCCGTAGGTGGCGGCACTGGAACCGATCTGCGCCGCCAGTTCACGGGTCGGCGCCAGGATGAGAACGCGCGCCCGGCCTCGGCCTGCCTGCCGTTTGTTTAAATAGAGGTACTGCAGGATGGGCAGGATGAAGGCCGCTGTCTTGCCTGTGCCTGTCTGGGCACAGCCGATCAGGTCGCGGTTTTCTAGCAGATGCGGGATGGCCTGGGTCTGGATGGGGGTCGGGGTGCCGTACCCCTCTTCAGCCACCGCCTTTCTCAATTCCGGCAGCAGCGTTGAAAATACTCCGTTGTCGGCCTTTGCGGACGGCTGGGGAGTGCTGTGGCCGCCGGGATGGCCTTTCGGCAGCGGCCGGTTGCCAGGTTCGGCGGCCGCGCTTTTTGCATGGATATTCATTATAATTCCTTATATATTTGATTTTGGGCCCGTCCATACGTGAATCATGAAGGAATGTCATCCAAACCGAGTTTTGGACTCGATGGCGGGATGCGGCCCGGGGGCTTTTACATCATTTCATTTCTTCCCCGCAGAACCCCCTTGGGGGCTACGGGCACAATTACCTTAATCATATCCCGGAATATGCTTTTTGTCAAGGGCGATCGAGACCGGGTCTGTCTGCCACGGTGTGTTTCTAACTGCTTGCAATCGATAGAGTAAATTGTTAGTATTTGCCAAGGTCATAAAAAATGAGCAAATTAATACGTTTTGGTGTTTCACTGGATGCGGCACTGCTGAAAAAATTCGATACTTTTATCGCCCGGCTTGGATACAAGAGCCGCTCGGAATCGCTCCGCGACCTGATCCGCGAACGGCTGGTGGCTCTGGAATGGGAGACCGGCAAAACTCCCACCATGGGCGTGCTGAGCCTGGTTTACAGCCACGACGTGCGGGAGCTTTCAAAAAAACTGACCGATATCCAGCACCACCATCTGGGGATCATCCTCTCTACCACCCACATCCACATGGACGAACACAATTGCCTGGAAGTCGTTATTTTAAAAGGGTTGGGAAAAGAGATCCAGCAAGTGGCCGGCCATTTGTTGAGCGCCAAGGGGGTCAAGCACGGCAAATTGATCATGACCACCACCGGCAGCCACTTGGATTAACCGAGGTTTTTTAATTTCACTGAACGACTTGACTTGCCTCCCATTATGTGTTACTTAATTTGAATTAGTAACACTTGCCCAGGAGGTCTCGAGATTGTCACGATTCACTCATTATTACGAAAATGAAGCACCCCAGCTTTGACTATGTGCTGGCCGGCCTGTTCCTGGCGGCGGCCCTGGCCCTGCCGGTCTTTTTCCACGCCCTTGGGCTGGGCAGCACCTTCATGCCCATGTTCTACCCCCTGGCACTGGCCGGATTCCTCGTCACGCCGCCGCTGGCCATGATCACCGGCGTTGCCGCGCCCTTGGTTTCCGCGCTGCTCACCGGCATGCCACCCTTCTACCCACCCATCGCCTTCATCATGATGGCCGAAGGCCTCTTATTCACCGGGCTGCCGCATGGGCTGCAAAAGCTGCTCAGGCTGCCAGTGTGGCTGACGCTGCTCATCATTCTCCTGCTGGACCGGCTGCTGCTTTATTTCTTAATGCTGGGCATGTCCTCGTTGCTGCATCTCCCTGGTTGGTTCTTGGGCTGGGCCTCAGTCTTGCATGGGCTGCCGGGACTAGCCGTGATGATGGCGATTCTGCCCTGGTTCATTCCCAAACTGCGGGAAAAGAAAGAACGGATCAAGAGGCGCTATGCATAAAAGTAATTTTTTCTCGGATATTTCCAGTTCATGGGATGACCAGCATGCCGGCCGAGAAGAAATCGAACGCCTGCGCCTTTTTGCCGGGCATTTCCGGCTCCAAGCGGGCGAGCGCGTCCTGGACGTTGGTTGCGGCAGCGGCCGCCTGATCCCTTTGATCTGCGAGAAGATCGGCCCGAACGGCAGCCTGGTGGAACTGGACTTCGCGCCCGGAATGCTCGATATCGGCAGGGGCAAGCCCAACGGCGGCAATGTCACCTTCATGCTGGGCGATGTTCATGCCATGCCGCTTCCCAGCAAGAATTTCGACAAGGTCATTGCCCTGGCACTTCTGCCCCACCTCGACGACAGGGCCTCCGCATTAAAAGAATTTCACCGCGTCCTGAAACCAGGAGGGCTGCTGGTCATGGTCCACCAGATGGGACGGGAGGCACTCGACCGCCTCCACGGCCAAAGCAGTGAACCGGTTCGGCGTGATTTACTGCCGAAAAAGTCGGTCCTGGAAAGCCTGTTGGCAGAAGCGGGCTTCTCCGGCGTCAAGATCCTCGATGAGCCCGACCAGTATGTCGCCTGGGGGAAGGCCTAAGTTATGAACATTAATCTTATCGCCAGCTTGGACCCTCGCAGCAAACTAATTGCATTCGTAACAGTCCAGGTCATGCTATTTATCCCTGTTTCCGATCAGCTGCCGCTTATCCGTCTGCTTTCGATTGCCGCTCCGCTCCTGGCCCTGCTGCCGGTTGCGGGCAGATCGTGGCGCCTCTGGCTGCGTACTCTGGCGCTGGCTGCACCCTTTCTGGCCTTCCTGGCATTCAGCGCTTGCTTTCAGCCTGCCATGGACTGGCCGGCACTACGATCGATCATCCTGCCGATCGTCGGCAAAACCATCCTGGTCTTCCTGTCCCTGGCCCTGTTTATTCTCAATGAAGAGCCCTGGCGACTACTGCAGGGTTTGCGCCAGATCGGACTGCCTAAGGCCGTTGTCGTTATATTGGCCATCGGCTACCGTTTCGCCTGCCAATGGGGGCTGGAACTGGAGGGGGTACGACGTGCCTGGACGGCCCGCAACTTCAGCTCCCTGTCGAAGCTGCGCAAGATCAAGTACATGGGTGGCGCGCTATCCCTTTTTTTCGATAGGCTGCTGGAGGGCGGGGTACATATACACGACGCCATGGTCAGCCGCGGCTTCCACGGTTCGCTCCCGGCCTGGCAGCGCCTGGTTTTTGCCCATCGGGACGCAGCCTTCCTGGCGCTCGTTGCCGTGACCGCAACGGCTATCACGATACTGTGATGCAAGATCCGGTCATTGAGATACGTGATCTGAATTTCACCTATGACTCCGGGAAGCAAGCCCTGAGCGGCATCAGCCTGGTCGTCGGCCGCGGCGAATGCGTCGGCCTGGTTGGGCCCAATGGTGCCGGCAAATCCACGTTGCTGCTGCATTTGAACGGCATCCTGCGCGGCCGGGGCAATATGCGCGTCCTGGGGCTGCCGCTGCAAGCGAAAAACCTGAAAGAGATCCGGGCCCGGGTTGGCCTGGTGTTCCAGGACCCAAGGCAGCAGCTTTTCCTGCCGAGCATTGTGGAAGACATCGCTTTCGGGCCGCTCAACGCCGGCTGGCCGCCGGAGGTAGCGCAGCAGCAAGTGGCGCGAATCATGGAACTTTTTGACCTGCAAAAGATCGGCGATTATTCTCCCCTGCACTTGAGTCCGGGAGAACAGAAAAAAGCGGCCTTGGCCACTGTATTGGTGATGGAGCCGGAGCTGTTAGCCTTCGATGAGTCCTCCTCGGGCCTCGATCCCGCCAGCCGGCGCGATTTCATTGAACTGGTCAGGACTCTGCCGCAGACTAAGGTCATCGCCACCCACGACATGGACCTGGCTTTCGAACTGTGCGGCCGGGT
>JAPKZM010000142.1 GCA_026393775.1 Candidatus Aminicenantota bacterium | reverse complement strand
GACGTAGCCGTAGGCGGCCGGTTCCTTGGGGTTGGCGAATTTTTCCTTGTATTCGGAGATCAGCCGTTCGCGCACCGTTTCCGGTTCGACGGCTTCGGAGATGTCCTTCTTGAATATGATGTTGATGGCGCCCTGCGGCCCCATGACCGCGATCTCCGCCGTCGGCCAGGCGCAGACCACGTCGGCGCCCAGGTGCTTGGAACTCATGACGATGTACGCTCCGCCGTAGGCTTTGCGCGTGATCACCGTCAGCTTGGGCACCGTGGCTTCGGAATAAGCATAGAGCAGCTTGGCCCCGTGCTTGATGATGCCCAGCTGCTCCTGGTCGCGCCCGGGGAGAAAGCCGGGGACATCGACGAAGCTGACCAGGGGAATATTAAACGCATCGCAGAAGCGGATGAAGCGCGCTCCTTTCAGCGAGGCATGGACATCGAGGGTGCCGGCAAAGATCCCGGGGTTGTTGGCGACGATGCCGACCGTTTTTCCGCCCAGGCGGGCGAAACCGACAAACAGGTTCTGGGCATAGCTCTTGTGGACTTCGAGGAACTTCTGGTGATCCACCAGCAGGGTGATCAATTCCTTTACCTCGTAAGGCTTGTTGGGATTGACCGGGACGATCTCGTTCAGCTTGTCGTCCATGCGATCGAAGGGATCGTCGCTCACGGCGACCGGCGACGCTTCCTGATTGGACGCCGGCAGGTAGCTGAGCAGCTCCTTGACCATGTCCAGCGTGTCCTTTTCATCGTGGCCGACGAAATGAGCGACCCCGGAAATCGTCGCATGGCTTTCAGCGCCGCCCAGGTTTTCAAAGGTCACTTCCTCCTTGTTCACCGCCTTGATGACCTCGGGTCCGGTGACGAACATGTAGCTGGATTTGTCGACCATGAACACGAAATCGGTGATCCCCGGGGAATAAACGGCGCCGCCGGCGCAGGGCCCCATGATGACCGAGATCTGGGGGATGACTCCCGACGAGATGGAATTGCGGTAAAAAATGTCCCCGTAACCTGCCAGGCTGTTGATCCCTTCCTGGATGCGGGCCCCCCCCGAATCGTTGATGCCGACGATCGGCGCCCCGGCCTTCAGGGCCAGGTCCTGGACATTGACTATTTTGCGGGCGTGCATTTCGCCCAGGGATCCTCCGAGAACGGTGAAATCCTGGGAATAGACGTAAACCACCCGATCGTTGATTTTCCCGAAGCCGGTGACCACGCCGTCGCCCAGGAATTTTTTTTTCTCAAGGCCGAAATTGCCCGAATGGTGCACGACATAACCCTGCAGTTCCACGAAGGTATTGGGATCGAATAGGTATTCGATGCGGTCGCGTGCCGTCATCTGGCCCCGGGCCCGGCGTTGGGCCAATTTATCCAAGCCTCCGCCCGCGTCTTTTTCCTCACGCAGCTTGATTAGTTCCTTGATTTTGGTTTTCATTTCATCCCCTGGAAGTCGATTGTATATTTAATCGGGGAAAAAATCAAATCCGCGCGCCGACCGAGCGAAAAAAAGGAGAACTTTTCCACAAGGGAGGGGGAAAACCCGCGCTTCAGCCACAAAACGGCCAAAACAATTGATAAAAATGGAAATTTGTGGTAAAAATAAGCCAATGAAACACATACTATTCCTGATTAATCCGGTCAATCACAACGGCGATTTCATCTACCTGATCAAGAACGCCTCGCTTGTGGTCAAGCTGGTGTTGCTGCTGCTCCTCGCCTTCTCGATCATATCCTGGGCGGTCATCCTCTTCAAGCTGATGGAATACCGGCGGGCCAGGAAAAACAGTCTGCGTTTTCTGGAATTTTTCAAGAAAAACAAGAATTTCAGCGAAATCAACAACAACAAGTCCCTTTATGGCAACAACCCGTTGGGCGAGATATTCCGCTTCGGCTACCGGGAGATCTCCCTGCAGGCGGGCAGCAGCCAGGCCCTGGGAAAGCTCGACCTGGATAGCGTCCACCGGTCGCTGCTCAGGGCATCCCAATCGGAAATCACCCGCTTTGAAAGGCTGAACGGGTTCCTGGCCACCTGCGCCTCGGCCACGCCTTTCATCGGGTTGTTTGGGACCGTCTGGGGGATCATGAGCTCGTTCCAGCAGATCGGCATTCAGATGAACGCCAACCTGGCCACGGTCGCCCCCGGCATCGCCGAGGCCTTGATCGCGACCGCGCTGGGACTTTTCGCCGCCATCCCGGCTGTCATCTTTTACAACCTGCTGCTCAACAAGCTCAAGGTTCTGATCGCCATGATGGAAGATTTCATCCTGGAATTCCTCAACCTGAGCGAAAAACTGGGCCGATGAAGATCCGGACGCCGGGGAGACTCACCAGCAATCTGGCCGAGATCAACATCACGCCGCTGGTCGATGTCATGCTGGTGCTGCTGATCATCTTCATGGTCACGGCCCCGATGATGCAATCGGGAATAACGGTCAAACTGCCCACGGCCGAAAGCCGCAACAATCCGAGTCCGGGAGGCTTGGTCCTGACCCTGACCAAGGATCGCTACGTGTACATGAACGACCAGATCGTCAACCTCTATTTCCTGGAATCTCGTTTGAAAAGCTTCTTTTTCAACCGTGAAAAAAAAGTCGTGTTCCTCAAAGCCGACAAAAGCCTGACCTACGGGTATATCATCGAGGTGATGGATATCGTCAAGAACGCCGGCGTCGATACGGTCGGCATGATCGTCGAACCGAAGCCGCGCCAATGAAATTCAAAGCCACCCTGCTCATCTCCCTTGGCCTCCACCTTTCTCTGGCGGCGCTCTTTGTCGTCCAGCCCGCCCCCGAGACCAGCAGCATGACATACTATGTCGACCTGATCAATCTCGGCGGAGGCGATGGCAGCGGCGGAGGCGGTAAAGGAAATTCCCTGCTGCCGCCGCAGCCGGAGACGGCTCCCCAGGCCACGCTGGTCGAAGGCGAAAGCGGCAGCGTCAGAAACCTGACCGTGGAAAGCAAGTTCCAGTCTTCGTTGCGCTACCCGGACCGCGAAGGCCGGAAAAAAGCCGAACCGGAAAAAATGATCTCGGTCATCCGCAAGGACCGGCCGCTGAGCAAAGTGGATACCCCGGTGCGGGGAACCAGCAGCGAAGGCGGGCTGAAGACGGGAATTTCCAGCGGCAGCGGCGGAGGGGGCGGAGGCGATGGCGGCGGCGGATACGGATCCGGCATCGGCGGCGGATTTTTCCCCTACGCCTACTATGTCGACCTTTTACGCAACCGCATTTCCTCCTCCTGGTACAGTTCCCTGGTCGCGCCCGGGTTGAAGGGAAAATACGTCGTCGGGGTATATTTCATCGTCCACCGCGACGGCGAGATCAGCGGCCTGCGCCTGGAAAATTCCAGCGGCATTACTTCCCTCGACCTGTCGGCCCGGCGGGCGATCGAGAATGCCGCGCCGTTCGCTCCCCTGCCCCCCGATTTCACTTCGCAATATCTGGTCGTCCATTTCGAATTTGAATGGGAGAAATAATGAAAATCAAGCCAACCCAGCAGAGCTGCGAAGTCCCCTACGGGGGGATAAGAGCCTTAGATAGCAAATTCAAAATTTGTTCTAAAAAGCTAACAAATTTTAGAATTTGCTATAAGGCTCTTATGATCCTTGCGGCATTGGCTCTCTTTGCGAGCGCGCTTTTGAGCGGCCAGGAGGAGATCACCATCCGCATCAAAGAGGGAATGCCCATGATCCCGGTGGCCTTGCCCGAATTCCAGTTCGCGGAGACATCGCTGCCCAACAACGAGATCAAGAACATGATCTATGAAACCCTGTGGAAAGACCTCGAGTTTTCCCGGGTCTTCAAGCTGGTGCCGCGTGAGCACTATTCCTATATTTCCCGCTTCGATCCCGGCGCCATCAATTTCAAGGACTGGGCGTCCATTCAGGCCAATATTCTTATTTCCGGCCAGCTGGAAACGACGGCCGACGAACGGATCATTTTTTCCATCAAGGTATACGAGGTAAACAGCGCCCGATTCGTTTTCGGCAGGAATTTCGGCGGTAAAAAGGACCTCAGCCGCATGATTGCCCACAGAGTCGCCGATGAAATGATGAAGCATTTTGGTGAAAAGCCACTGTTTACTTCCAAGATCGTCTATGTATCCGAAACGGACGCCGGCCAGGAAGTCTACATCATGGACTATGACGGGTTCCGGCCGACGCGCATCACCTTCAACAACTACATCGACATACTGCCCTCCTGGAGCGCGGACAGCGAAAAAATCATCTATACGGCTTACCGGCGCCTGAATCCCGACCTTTACATGTTCGATATTTATTCAGGCAAAACGGAGATGCTCTCCGCGGGCGGCGTCAATTATGCGGCCGATTGGTCTCCCAACGCCGAGCAGATCGTCTACACCTCCTCCAAGGACGGCAACACCGAGATCTACCTCAGGGACATGAAAACCGGCCAGGAGAAGCGCCTGACCTTCAACCCGGCCATCGACACCTCGCCCTGCTGGAGCCCCAACGGCCGGGAAATCGCCTTCACCTCGCAAAGGAACGGCACGCCGCAGATCTACGTCATGGACGCCGAAGGCAGCAATATTCGCCGCATCACCACCGAGGGCTCCTATCATGACTCGGCCGCCTGGTCCCCGGACGGCATGCGCATCGCCTACGTTTCCCGAATCGAGGGGCGTTTTGACATCTACGTCTACAACCTGAAGAGCAACAGCATCATCAAGCTGACCGAGAACGCCGGGCGCAACGAAAATCCCTCCTGGTCCCCGGACGCCCGACACCTGGTTTTTTCCTCCAACCGCAACGGCAGATACCAGCTGTACCTGATGGACTACGACGGCCGCAACGTCCGGCAGATCACCTCCGCCGGGGAAAACAAGATGCCCAAATGGCAAAAACTGTACAAATAACCCGCGGAGAAAAAATTTGACAAAGCATCGTGAATATAATATATTTTTACAGTTACGAAACTTAAGGAGGATTCATGAAAAAACTAGTCGTACTTTTTGTTGTTCTGTCGTTCGCCATACTGTTCAATGCCTGCGGCAAAAAAGCCGCCAAAGTTGCCCCCGTGCGGGAACCGGTGGTTGAAAAAGTGGAAGAGCCCGTCACCCAGGTCGAAAAACCGGTCTTGAGCGAAGAGGAAATTTACCAGCAGAAAACTATCGAAGAACTGAACAAGGATCAGATATTGAAGAAAATCAACTTTGATTTTGACCGCTACCAGATCAGGGAAGACATGAAGCCCATCCTGCAGGACAATGCCAACTGGATGCTCAAATTTGCGAGCGTGAATGTCCTGATCGAGGGCCATTGCGATGAGCGGGGAACCATCGAATACAACATCGCACTCGGCGAAAAAAGAGCCGAAGCGGCCAAGAATTATCTGGCTTCGCTGGGCGCCAAAGTCGCCAATATCAAGATTGTTTCCTACGGTAAGAGCAAGCCCCTGGTCCAGGGCGTGGACGAAGCGACCTATTTCCAGAATCGCCGCGCCGAATTCGTCATCACCAAGAAATAGTCCGCATGAAGCAAAAGGTCATCTTGGCGGCGCTGATCGCCCTGCTGCTCGGCTCCCTGCCCCTGGCGGCGGTGAAAAAAGACACCAAAATGATCCTGGACGAAATCCAGAAACTGGCCGATGCGGTCAATTCCCTGAATGAGAAAGTCGACGCCATGGCCGCCGAATTGTCCAGCCTGGCCAAAAAATCAAACATCAGCGAAGAACGGATCGGCGCCATGTCACGCAGTCAGGCCGACTTGGCCCAGAACCGGGAAGACCTTATGCTCAACATGCAGTTTTTCAAGGAAGAATTGAACGACATCAAGAATTCCTTGAATAAAATCAACGACAAGATAATGAACATCCCCGCCACGGCCGGAGGCGGCACGGCGGGCGCCCCCGACAATGTCGCCGGCGGCATCCGGGCGGCCGAGCCGGCCATCAGCCAGGACCCTTCCAGCATCTATTACGCCGCCTATTCCGATTACATCAAGGAAAACTTCGACCTGGCCATCGAGGGTTTCAGGCAGTTCATCCGCAATTTCCCCGAAAGCGGTCTGGCGGACAATTCCTTGTATTGGATCGGCGAGTGTTACTATGCCAAAAAGAAATACCAGGACGCCATCAACACCTTCAATGAACTGCTGAACAAGTACAGAGACGGCGACAAGGCGCCGGCCGCCATCCTGAAGAAGGGCTACGCACTGCTGGAAATGGGCCGGCAGAGCGAAGGCATCGCCATTCTCAAGGATCTGATCTCGCGCTTCCCGTTGTCCGAAGAATCGTCCCTAGCCCAACAAAAAATCAAGGAGTTCAGCGAATAAAATGAGCCAAGTCCGAAGCCTGAATCGCGTCATCCTGGTCGGCCGGGTGGGGAAAAATCCTGATATCACGGTGGTGGCCAGTTCCGGCAGACAGTTGGCCAAGTTTTCCCTAGCCACCAACGAGGGATATTTCGACAAGAACAGCAACGCCTGGAAGGATATGCCGACGGAGTGGCACAACATCGTCGCCTGGGGACCGCTGGCCCAGAAAGTAGAAAAAAGCGTGAACAAGGGCGACATGGTGCTAATTGAAGGCCGGATTCATACCCGCAAGTGGCAGGATAAAAACGGGCAGGACCGCTGGAACACCGACATCCAGGCGGAAAACATGATCATCCTGGACCGGCGCAAGGAACAGGGAGTCGGGGGTGCCGGGGCGCCGTACCCATCGGCAAACGCCGGCAAAAACTCCTTCCCCGACAGCGCCGACGGTGGCCTGCCCCCCTTCGCCGCCGCCCCGGAGGGAGACGAACGCGCCGGCGAGGAAGAGGATCCATTCTGATGGCTTTCGTCAACTATAACAATAAGGAAATCACCGCCAAGATCGTCTACTACGGACCGGCACTCAGCGGCAAAACCACGTGCCTGCGTTATATCTTCAATTGCGATGAGATCGAGAACAAGGGCAAGCTGATTACCCTGGACACGGACGGAGACCGCACCCTGTTCTTTGATTTCCTCCCCCTGGAGATCGGCAAACTGGGAAATTATTCCATCAAGATCCAACTCTACACGGTCCCGGGCCAGGTCGCCTATGATACGACCAGGAAGCTCGTTTTGCAGGGGGCCGACGGCGTGGTTTTCATCGCCGATTCCCAAGTGGTCATGCGCGAGCAAAACATTGAGAGCCTGACCAACCTGAAAAAGAATCTAAAACTCAATAACCTGCAATACGACAAGATCCCGTTGATCTTTCATTTTAACAAAAGGGATTTGAAGGAGATTCTTCCGATCAATTCCCTGAATAAGGATTTGAACCCGGACAACAAGTCTTTTTTTCCTACCGTGGCCACCAGCGGCGAAAACGTCCTGGAAGGCTTGTACGCCATCATCAAGCTGGTCATCATTTACTTGAAGAACCAGCTGTCCATTTTTCAAAAGGATAAAACGATCATGTTTTCCCGGGAAGAGATCACGTCCTCCACTCCCCAGCCGGGAGAAAACAAGGTGGTTTTCACCGACGCGGAAGAGAACGGGAAGGCTGGCGATACCGACAAGGAGGAAATTTTCGAATTGTCATCGCCCATGGTCGACGCCGAAGACTCCCTCAAACCCGAAGCCAGCGATGACATATTCAACCTGGAAGACGCCCAGGAAATCAAGAACGAAAAATCCGATATCGATATCCCGGAAGTTGACTTCGCGGACGAAGAACGCAAGGATACCGACGAAGTCAATATTTCCGCCGCCAGCACCGGCGAGCGCTCGGCAAAAGCCAAGGATAAAATCCGCCATATCGAACTGCCGCTGACGCTCGATGTCGCGAAAGGCCCAGGTGACGTCCAAGTTGATATCCATTTGAAACTCACCATTAAAAAAAAGTAAGCGGGACGGCATGAAAAAAATAAGGCTGTTATTGCTGTTTCTTTTTTTGTATCCCGGCATCGGTTTCCCCCAGTCAAATGCCGAGGCGCTGGTGCAGGAAGCCGCCGACCATGTGCGGGCTTTTTTTAAAAACCAGGCCGAAGCGCGAGTGGCCATCGTGCAATTCGAGAATGATTCCGAATTGAGCGATCTGGCCATGCAAAAAATATATCAGCTGCTGACGGCACGCCTGGAGGGAGACCCGAACTTCAAAATGTTTGACCTGCTGGTCAATTTCGTCAACGGCCGGGGCGAATTCAATCTGAGCCAGGCGCAAGAACTGGACTACCTGCTTTACTTGAAATTCATCCAGAATAAAAACAAGACCGGCCTTGGCATAATCCTGTTTTCCCGCTGGCAGGACAAGCTGGTCTCTTTGAAATATATCGAAAAAAACCTTAGCCAAGGCGAAATGGATTTGCTGGACGTCAAGAATTTCGCTTTCCCGGAGTTGGGATTTTCCAAGCTGACCGAGTTTGAAATCAAGAAAAACTTGATGGATGTTCAAAGTGTCAGCGGCGCCGACGGGCAATTGGAATACTATTTTTACTACCCGGACGAGATCGTCATCTACCGGGCCAAGGGAGAACGGCTGGAGAAGCAATCCGCCTGCAAACTCAACTGGACCCGGCCATTCTACCCGGTGCTGAACTATCAGGGCAAACTCCTCTTGTTCACAGCCAGGGGGGGCCTGACCCTGACGGCCGGCGGCAATTTTTCTTCCTATGCCCAGGTTTTGACCTTCAGCGAAAACCAATGGCAGGAAACCGCCAAGATCGGCTTCGTCCCCTTCAAACTTCTCGTCTTCAACGGGAGTCCCTACCTGGTCGGGGCCCGCTATGACGAGGGGAAAAATTTTTTTCGGGATAAAATCTATTTCATGCCCTTCAGCGATCCCGCGGTCGTTTCGGAAATAGTTGAAAAAAAATCGTTCCCGGCCTACGCCATCGATTTTTCGACCCGGGAGGGCCAGTTGCAGGGAGTGCACCTGATCGACCGCGATTACCGTTACCACCTGCTGACCGGCGATCTTGCCGAGAAGTCCCCTGAAGCCGAAAGAAGAGGGGCCAGCCTGGCCGCCAGCGATGATCAATGGCTGGCCGTCAGCGACTATTCGCGGCAAACGGACCAGATATTTTTTTACGACATCACAGCCGGCGGGCAACGTCCGGTGTATTCGGGAAAGATCCGGGGGGAAATTCAATTCATCAGCGCCGGAGTTTGGCAGGCGGTCAAGGGCTTCTGGGTGTGCAGCCGATTGTCCCAGGCTGACGATGAGTATGGCAGGTCGGTCATACAATTCTGGGGAAAACGCAATGAATAAAAGGAAACTGCTGACCCAGTTGCTGGCGTTGTGCCTGGTTTTCGCCATCAAACCTTACTACGGAGGCGAGATCAGCATCAAGCTCAACGAGCCCACTTCGTTCACCTTGAACACCGCCAATTATTCCAACCTGATCCTCTTTTCCCTGATTTATGAAAATTTCTTTTATATGCAGAAGGACGGCGCGATCACGACCCATGTTTTCAAAGATTACCGCTACGATCCCGGCAGCCGGACCCTGGTCCTGACCATCAAGGACAATCTCAGTTTTTCCAGCGGTAAGCCGCTGGCCGCCAAGAACATCCAGATGTCCCTGAAAGTGTTCCTGGGGGCCAACCTTTTCGCGGCCAGCAAGTTGAACCGGATCATCAAGAACATCCGCGTGGAAGGCGCGCAGACGATCATCGAGCTGCTGAATGACTATCCCGATATCGTGGCTATGCTGACCGTACCCGAGCTGGCGGTGCTGGCCGAGAGCGAGCAGTCATTTTCCGGGCCCTTTTATCCCGAAGAATGGGAAAAAGGCAAGTACTTGATTCTGAAGGCCAATCCGTTTTATGCCGGCGGCAGGACTTTCCTCGACGCGGTCAGGGTCATGTTCAGCGACGACGCGCTTCCCGATGTTTTTCTTTCCAGCCCGAAGTCGGTCAAGGAGAATTACCGCGAGTTCGATTCGGGGATATATCAGAATATCTATCTTTGCTTTTTGCAGGGCGATGTCGGCCAGAACACCAAGATTGCCCTGTATACGCTCTTAAAAAAATTCAACGAGGCTTCCGGTTTCAAATACAGGGAGCTGCGCACCCTGACCAGCGATGAGGAATCGCCTGTTTCCATCCAGATCAAGACCTTTTCACCGCAAAAAACAGCGTCGATCTTAAAATCCTCGGATATCACGCTGTATATTCTGGCTTCGCTTTCCTACCTGGAAAAGGATTTGACGGCATTCCTGAAGAACAGCAACCTGAAGATAGAAACGCTTTTCATCGACGACAGCCAGATGATGAATTTTTTGAATTCCTCTGCCATCAAGTACGTCCTGATCGACAAGATTTTTCAAAGCAAAATTCCCATTGAAGAAAAGATCAGCCGCATCCTTAAGGAATCCAGTTTCAATCAGTTCAATGTCAAGTACCTGCGCATGCTCGGCGAGTTGGATGAGGTCAAGTACAGCAATTCGCAGGACTTGCTGATGGAACAGATCGCCCGCATCAGCGAAGCCATCATCAATGACGGCTTTATTTTCCCCTTGTTCCAGAAAAATTATTCCCTGTACATCCGCAAGGATTGGCAGGCGACCGAAATTGACTACTACGGGAGGCCGCTTTTTCAAAAGGCGAGCAAAAACAGTGATTAAAAAAACCGTTCTCTTGGCAGGCTGCCTGCTTCTGGCCCTGCCCGCATCGGCATTCGATGCTGGATTCATCGCCGGCTCCATCAGCCAGCCGGCCAGTTTCTTCTACGGCCTCTCGGCCGGTTCCGGAACCATCGTGCCCATGGTTAAGTTCGAGTTCGAGGGATACCGGATCAAGGAGTCGGGGTTGAACAGCCTGAGCGCAGCCGTCAAATTCCGGCCCAAATTCGGGAGCTTCGCGCCTTACGCCTTTCTGGGAGTCGGGAGCGAATTCGCCAAGCTCAACTTCCACTTCAGCGAATACCATTTCTATACCATGGTCGGCGGCGGTTTTCATATATTCTTCTCCTCGATGTTTTCCCTGCGCGTCGACCTGCGCTTCATCCACTCCTCCGATTTCGACCGCACCCGGGTCAGCGGCGGTGTCTTCATCCACCTGTAGAAATTGACTTTTTACCGCTTTTGCGCTATAAATAGGCTTTTCCCGGCAAGAATCCATTAAAAAGGCCGTTTTTTTTACTTTCAGGAGGGTGCAATGAACATATACGTTTGCCTCAAGCAAGTCCCCGATACGGAAGCCAGTATTCTAGTCAAGGACGGCAAATCCATCCAGGAAGCCAACATCAAGTGGATCATCAGCCCCTACGATGAATACGCCATCGAAGAAGCGCTGAAACTCAAGGAAAAGACTCCCGGTTCCACGGTGACCGCCTTGTGCCTGGGCCCCGAAAGGGTTCACAGTGCCTTGCGTTCCGTATTGGCCATGGGCGCTGACAAGGCCGTTCACATTGAGAGCAACGGCTATCTGGATGACCAAAACACGGCCCAGGCCCTGGCCGAAGTCATCAAGGCCGACAGCGCTTTCGGCGTCATTTTCACCGGCAAACAGGCCATCGACAACGACTCCTACCAGCTGCACCTCCGGCTCGCTGAAAATCTAGGCATCCCGGCAGCCACCCATGTCACGGCTTTTACCGTCGAAGGACAAAAGGTAAAAGTCCAGAGGGAAATCGACGAAGGGGCGAAAGAGATGATCGAAATGTCCATCCCCTGCCTGGTGGCGGCCGCCAAGGGCTTGAACACTCCCCGCTACGCATCCATGATGGGCATCATGAAAGCCAAAAAAATAGAGATCAAAAAGATCACGTTGAGCGAAATCGGCGTCAATGAAAGCCAGAATAAGGTTCAGCTGCTCAAGCTCTCGGCTCCGGCCGAAAAGCCCCAGGGAAGAGTCATCCCCGGCGAACCGGCCGACGCGGTCAAAGAACTTGTCCGGCTTCTGCGCGAGGAAGCCAAGGTACTCTAGGAGAAGAACATGGCCAATATCGGATTATATATCGAACTGAAGGAAGGCGTTTTTAAGAAATCCAACCGCGAGCTGCTCAGCCTAGTCAGGAAATGCGGCCAGAACGTCCATGCCGTTGTTTTCTGCGCGGACCTGCAGCCCTATTTGCCGGAACTGCGGGGTATCCAGACCGTCATCCAGGTCAAGGGAACCGATCTTGCCTATCAACCCGACCGCTACGCCCAAACCCTGGCCGACATCATTGCCGAGTTCAAACTGGATGTTTTTTGCGGAATTTTTTCCGCTCAGGGAAAAGACCTGTTCCCGCGCCTGGCTGCCAAGGCGAAGGCCAGCCTGGTCAACGATTGCCTGGCCGTCGATCCGGCCTCCCGCAAGGCGGTCAAACCGGTTTATTCCGGCAAGCTGCTGGCCGAGTTCCAGGTCAACGACGAGAGAGCTCTGTTCACCATCAGGCCCAATGTCATCCCCGTGGAAGAAAACCCGGCGGACGGTCAGCCCGAAATCAAAACTTTTCCGTTCAACGCCGGCCCGGTAAAAACCCATATTGTGCAGGTGGTGAAAAGCGCCGCCAAGAAAATCGACCTGACCGAAGCCGAAATCATCGTTTCGGGAGGCCGGGCCATGAAGAACAAGGAGAACTTCGCCATCCTGGAAGACCTGGCTGCGGTGCTCAATGCTGGGGTCGGCGCTTCGCGGGCGGCGGTCGACGCGGAATACGCCACGGCCGACATGCAGGTCGGGCAAACCGGGAAAGTCGTCAACCCCAAGCTGTACATCGCCTGCGGCATTTCGGGAGCCATCCAGCATTTCGTCGGCATGAAAACTTCGAAGATCATCGTGGCCATCAACAAGGACCCAGAAGCGCCCATCTTCAAGAAAGCCGATTACGGCATCGTCGGCGATTTGTTCGCCATCGCGCCCCTGTTGCAAGAGGAGTTAAAAAAGAAATTGTAACCGCCGGGCCGGGAGTCAAGATCAGTCGCGCCCGACCTGGCGCAAACGCGCTTCAACATCCTGTTTCAGGCGCCTGTTTTCATCATCCAGGTGCCGGATTTGTCCACGCAGGGTCCGCAACTCCAACAGCCAGTGCAACACTTGTTTATCCATCTTTTTCCGTGATAATTTGACCTTGATCAGCATGATTTCAATATAATCATCCAGTTTCATGGGCATTCTCCTTTTAAATTATAAGCCTTTTGCCGGAGCTTGACAAATCCCCGGCAAAATCGGCCATGCAGCCGCCTTGTTCGCCCCCCAGCCCCAATTTGACACCCCAACCTATTTCAGCTAAAATGACTCTTCATAAAGGAGCGCAAATGGCCAAAAAAGCACTGATTACGGGCGTTACCGGGCAGGATGGTTCCTATCTGGCCGATTTCCTGCTTGAAAAAGGCTATGATGTATATGGCATGGTCCGCCGTTCCAGCATGGAAAAGTTTGACCGCATCGAGCATATCAAGGACAAGCTGAAAATCAGGCAGGCCGACCTGCTCGACCAGTATTCCATCAGCAAGCTGATCGAGGAGGTGCAACCGGAGGAAGTGTACAACCTGGCGGCCATGAGTTTCGTTCCCACTTCGTGGAACCAGCCGGTGCTGACCGCCGAATTCACAGCCATTGGCGTTACCCGCATGCTGGAAGCCATCCGCGCCGTGAACCCGCACATCCGTTTTTACCAGGCTTCGTCTTCGGAAATGTTCGGCATGGTGCAGGAAATTCCCCAGAATGAAAAAACTCCCTTCCATCCGCGCAGCCCGTACGGCGTGGCCAAGGTGTACGGCCATTGGATCACGGTCAACTACCGGGAAAGCTATGATATTTTCGCCGTCTCGGGCATTCTCTTCAACCATGAGTCGCCGCGGCGCGGCATCGAGTTCGTCACCCGCAAAGTGACGTACAACGTGGCCAAAATCAAGCTCGGCCTAAGCAAGGAGCTGCGCCTGGGCAATCTCGATGCGCAGCGGGACTGGGGCTACGCCCTGGACTACGTGAAGGCCATGTGGCTGATGCTGCAGCAGGACAAGCCCGACGATTTTGTCATCGCCAGCGGAAAAACCCATTCGGTTAAGGACCTGGTCCAAATCGCTTTTTCCCGCGTCGGCCTCGATTACAGGGATTTCGTGATCCAGGACAAGAACTTTATCCGCCCGGCCGAAGTGGACACGCTCTGCGGCAACTATAGCAAGGCAAAAAAGATCCTGGGCTGGGAACCGCAGGTGAATTTTTCCCAATTGATCGAAATGATGGTCGACTCCGATCTAGCCGTAGTCAGGAAGGAATACAATCTATGAAAACCAAGGAAGAGCGGCCTTGGGGCTGGTTCGAGATCCTTTTCGAAGAAGCCCGGCTGAAGATCAAGCGCATCATGGTCAAGCCGGGGAAAAGGCTTTCCTTACAGAGCCACGAACGCCGGGCCGAGAATTGGGTGATCATCCAGGGCCAGGCGTTGTTCACCCTGGACGAAAAGACCATCCGCATGGGGCCGCGCCAGGCGGTATTCATCCCGGAAAAAGCCAAACACCGCATCGAAAATACCGGCCAGGAAGACCTGGTTTTCGTGGAAGTGCAAACCGGCACCTATTTCGGCGAAGACGACATCACCCGCTTCCAGGACGACTTCGACCGCGTTTAGCCATTGTTTATCCGGGGCCGCAAGATAAATAAGGAAGTTCAATGCTGCAAAAAGAAAAAGAAATCAGTCTGCAGGCGGTCGGTGCGGCCATGGCCATGGCCGCTGCCATCCAGATGGAGATGACCAGCAGGGACACCCTGACAAAAACCGACCGCAGTCCTGTGACCATTGCCGATTTTGCCGTACAAGCCCTGATCTGTCAGATCCTCAGCTGCCATTTCCCGGGCATACCGATCGTGGGCGAAGAAGATTCGCTGGCGCTGCGCAAGCCGGAAAACCGGGAACTATTTGCCAAGATCATCCATTACCTGAGAAAAAACGACGCGCCCATGAAAGAAAAAGAGATCTGCGACTGCATTGACCTGGGCGGGGCGGAAGCGAATGGAACCATTTGGACGCTGGACCCCATCGACGGCACCAAGGGCTTCTTGCGCGGTGAACAGTTCGCCATCGCCCTGGCGCTGATCCAGAACGGGCAGGTCCGCCTAGGCATCCTGGGCTGCCCGAACCTGCCGCCAGCTTCCGGCGGCACCCTATTCTGGGCCATTCCCGGACAGGGCAGCTGGAAGATCCCGGCCCGGGGCGGCAGCGCCGAACCCATTCGCACTTCGGTCAAAACCGATCCGCGCCAGATGAAATTCGTGGAAAGCTACGAGTCCTCGCACAGCGACAAGGACACCCAACTCGAAATTTCCCGGCTGCTGCAGATCGCCGATCCTCCCGAGCAGATGGACAGCCAGGTCAAGTATGGCATCGTGGCCGCAGGCGACGCCGACATCTACCTGCGCATCCCCCACCCCGCCACTCTCGACTACCGGGAAAAGATCTGGGACCACGCCGCCGGCAGTTTGATCGTGGAAGAGGCCGGGGGCTGGGTCAGCGACATCGACGGGAAAAAACTAGATTTTTCCTTGGGCAAGACCCTGCGCAACAACCGCGGCATCCTGGCCAGCAACGGCCGCATCCATTCGCGGGTGCTGGAGATCATTGCGGAATTGGCCGGATAAAAAAAAACAATTTTTATCCCGTAGGGAAGGCAATTTTGCGTTCCCTACCCGGCGGTTATCCGATCAAACCGATCGGCGATCATCCCTTCTCCATTCCCAGCGCCCAGGTCGCCTTGTCGGCAACGGGCGGTTCATGGCGTTCGAATTGCCGGAGCAGCTCCTCCGGTTCCTCGGCCGAGAGGATCATGGCGCGGTGGGGGGCGTCGATGAAACCCTGCTCCATGACCTGGTCGAGGAATGCGAGCAAGGGAGTGAAATAATCGGCCACGTTGAGCAGGCCGCAGGGCTTGTGATGCATCCCCAATTGCCCCCAGGTCAATATCTCGAATAGTTCCTCCAGGGTGCCCAGCCCGCCCGGCAAGGCCACGAACCCGTCGGAAAGTTCGGCCATCAGCGTCTTGCGCTCATGCATGGATCCCACCACGCGCAGATCGCTCAGTCCGGTAAAAGCCACTTTCCGCTCATGAAGTTCCCTGGGGATCACGCCGATGACTTCGCCGTTGTTTTCCAGAGCGGCCTGGGCCAGCTGGCCCATCATGCCGACCCGGCCGCCGCCGAAGACCAGGCCGATTTTCCTTTGGGCCAGAACAGACCCCATTTGCCGCGCCGCCCGGGCATATTCGGGCCTGGCGCCCGAGCTCGATCCGCAGAACACGCATATTCGTTTCATGGCATTCATTTTATTTCAAGATCTTGCTTATAATTTCGCCAACGACTTTGCTGTCGGGTATTCCATCCGGTATGTGGCTGCCAGGTCTGAAGACTCGGCGCGCCCATTCGAACAGCATGGGCCCGTTGACCGGGGCATTGGCGCAATCATTGGCTTTAAAATATTCTTTCAGCAGCCAGGCGGTCCTGGGGAAAAAGTGAAAATGGAGCCGGCGCTCCACTTCGCAGAAGGAGAGGACATAGACGCGTTCGGGCTTGACCGCCGCTTCGATGGCCCTGGCCGCGGCCGCGAGCATTTCACCCAGCGCCCTCGCCTGGTCCGGTTTCAGCTCGGCCAGGCTGGTCTCAGGCCCCTTCAGCCGCAATATCAGATAGCCGGGAACGGAACATTCCAAGCTTTGTTCTAGAGTGAATAGTTCGTCTTCCAAGATCATAAATTTCAAAGAATACTTAATGTTCACCAATCAGCACTTTTTAATCTCCATTATTCGACCGTTCGCTTCAGGATCCTGAACAAACCTCCGGAAATGCCCAGGAGAGCGAAACCGTTCACGATTACCGGTTGAATATCACCAGTTCCGATTAAATATACCAAAGCAACAATGCATGCAATAATGACCAATGGCGCAGAAATGGCCTTGCTGAATTTTTCGGGTGGATAAGGATGCGGATCATAAAAATAAATCGCGATGGCTGTAATTAATGTAGCCACGATCGTTAAAAAAGCGGAGACAGGGGGTACCCACTTTTCCAGAACCGGCCAGGAGCTGCCAGTTATCCTGGAAATCATGCCATAGAATATGAAAATAACTCCAGCAAAACCTAAAAAATTAAAGGATTTCCGCATCGTTATAGTCAGTAGGCTCGTGCTTTTCTTGACCTTGATCTCTCCATTTGCTTCATCCATAATTTGTTCTCCAACTCATTCATTCCTGTCCTCATAATGATAGGCATGCTTAATCAGGAAGTCAATTGGGTAAACATTTCTACGCTATTCTTATTTCAAATAATCAGCAGAGAAATTTCGAATCCACTTCACCATATCTTCTACATCAGCCTGAGTGAAATTATTGAAGTGTCCATGATCTGCATTGTTTCTGATATCAGCTAAAGCCGTAATCCTCTTCTGCACTAATTTATTATAGACATTTGCTCTAGCGAGATCGGCATTTAATTGGTCAATTTTTGTTAAGCTTGGAATTGGGATTTGATGTTTTTCACAAAGTTTCCGTAATATGTCTTCTAATACAGCCCCAGAAAGCGATGCGGCAGGAACATGGTAGTTAGCTGAAAGCAATGTCTCTGCCTGCTCAGTAAAATCACCAAGCAACTCGGCGGATAACAAAGCTCGAATATCAAAAAGCACTCCTGCTTCAAAATCTCGTTGCGCGGCCTCAACAACACCAAAACAGTGTACAAAAAAATAACTGTTTCTACTCGCTTCCTTCGATTCTGCCAATCGTATAAGCTCTTTATAATGATCGCTATTTTCACCACAAGACCGCCTGATTAGATTTAGCGCTTCGGTCCGAAATCGAAAATAGTCATTATTGGCAATGTTATTTGTTTGAAATTCATATCCGTCCCACCCAGTATCTTCAAGTATTTTTTTTCCTTCAGCCACTAATTTTGAAAAAAGTTGTTTAATCATTTCATGAGTATTCATTCATCGCCTCCAGAAGTAATAATAAGTATTTTTTACAAATTTATTTCTACATTTTCTCCAATCTTTTAGGATAAATATTTCAAAATATTTTTTATAATTTATCAAATCCATTTAACTAATAATTTTCTCACAAATACTCTCCAAAACATCCTCAACTTTTTTATTAATAAATTCAATTCTATTTGGTAAAAGATCCCTAATATTTGATACAAATTCAGTTGTATTACTATCAATACTGGGATTTATCACAACCATGCGATTTGTACTTGAATTATTAATCCACTGAGTTAAGTATTCATTGATATGATCATCTCTAAAAGAATACCCAATGATAATAACTTGTTCGTTTTTTGATAATTCTTTCTGGAATGCATGCATTAAATCTAAGAAGGGGCCTTCTGCAGTGAGTTTATTTCTTTGACCAAAAATCACCGCAGGTCGATAATACTTCTTATTCAAATCATCGGGCTTTTCTATTTCAATTCTACTGTGTGGTAACGGGCGATCAGAAGATCTTTCATTTCTATCTAATTTCCAGTTAATTGAACCATGAAGCTTTAAAAGAAAAATAGAATCCTTATCATTTTTAAACTCACCAGTTTTAGACCAATTTTCGATTCCAGTATTGCATTCTATTGAATTCGTTGAAGCTAATAACTCAATAGAATTATCATAATTTAAAGTCGTAACGCATAATTGATTTTGTTTTGTAAATGCTAAAATTATTGGTTTTAAATAAGAAACTTTTTCGTGTTCCTTAATCCAAACAAGACTTATAAGGCTTTTTATCATTAATTCACATGTTTCGTCGAATATTCTACCTTCACCTGGTATTTTATCAGCAGAATGAATCGCTTTTGTAAGTTCTTTTTTAAAAGAAAAAGATGAATGAGGTCTTTTATTTTTCATTCTGCTAAACCATTCTTTCATATTAGCATTAAGATACTTATGGACTGCCTGCCCTAAAGAAGTGGAGCCTGATTTATTAAGGGCCCTATCTATTTCACCTTCCGAAAAAGAGGCAGATGAAGTTGGAAATGCATTAATAATTGTCTCGGCTACACTTCTATAAATTTCTTCATTGAACTTTTCAACATTTGGATTGAATGGAGATATCTTATCAAATAAATCAATCATTTCATTCCATGATCCAATAAAAGGAGCAACTTCTAACGATTGGCGATTAGCCAATAATTGTACAGCATTAAACACTTCTTCTACATCTACTCCATCGTATGGATTTTTCCCTTCTTTCCCTTTTTGAAATAAGAGTCCACCAACTGTGAAAGATAATACACCATAATATTTTTTATAAATAGGATGACTTGAAAATATCACAAGTAATCTTTTTGTCATTTCAAGGGTATCTGGAACACCGGCTTTTACCGATGCGCCTGCTCCAAGAAGAAACATTGTTTTCATCAGATCACACCCTCCAATTGAGAAAACCTTTAAATCGAAATATGATTATATTCATTCACTACCAAGATGCTTTGATCAATTTGTTATAATTCATACATTTTTAAATCTAAGTCTCATTGGAATTTACAATTGATTCTTCAATTATCCTTGCTCCTTCTTGCATATATTCACAAACTATTTCTATAATTGTTTTAATAGTAGAATTACACCCTTTAAACACTATTAGGTCAAGTGCATCAATTCCATATTTGCGAATCACATCACTAATCATTGCATGAATAAATGATTGTGTTGCATTTTCAACCCCAGTAAAATCTAATATGATTTCTTTTTTTTTAGATATGAATGGTAAAATATGTTTAATCCGGATTTCTCGTGCGATATCCTTGTTTTCTGCAAATGAACCAGTAATTTGTAGCAAAAAAATAGTATTCATATAAACCTTGCCTTTTTATATTTTCTTTTAATAACATCATTTACATTAAGCCTATATGCTTTTTGAATTAGTTTAAGAAGTTCTTCAAAATTTTGATGAGAATCAATATTTATATCAATTCCTACGGCTGTCCCTTGCCAAATTGGAATATCTGATGATTTAGTATGTATATCTTGAAATGGGTCTGCATATAGAAAAACCGTTTCTTGCAAGAGGGGATCATGTCTTAATTTATATAGAGCATTGCCACTGATAATTACAAAATGATTTCTGCCAACTTTAGCTATGCTTTTTGTAAAAAATAAACCCGCGCCACCATTTTCTTCTGTCCCACCATATTTCGATGTTGTGCCAGTAATACCTGGCCGCAAAGCTAACCTTATCGCTTCCAAGTCATTTGATGTTGGATAAAAATAAAACATTGATTGCCTAATTCCTATACCCGCATCGGCGACACCAATTGAAATCCTTCCGCTTTTCTTAAAATATTGAGCACATACAATAGCACCTATTGGTGATTGGGCATGCTCAATCACATTTCTCACAAGTTCACTAATGACATATTGTATCGGCCTAACCTGTGTCGGTGAAGCATGCAATAATGGAACGATATCAGTAATAAATTTTGTAAGGTCATTGGAATTTTTTAACTGTGTAAGAGGAATAAACCTTCCACTTGATTCATGTTCCGTAATATGTGTTTGTGGAATCGTAGAAAGGTTATTAAAAAGTCCCATCCGCTGTAAATATGGGGTTGATCTTGCAGCTGGGCATTTATTAATTATTGAAGTATTACGCAATTTTCCAGAAAGAAGAATAGCTGTTGTCATTGATAAAACAAGGGGATGAACAGCAGTCCACTTCTCATTAAAAGTGACTTCTATTATATCGGGATCATTAATATTCAATTTACTCAAAAAACATTCTATATTATTTAAAAATGCACTATTGGGTATATGAATAAGCATCCCAACTCCTTGTTTTTTTTATACCTAGCCTCCCTCTACCTGATTTACCTCAACATATATTTTAAACCCCTTCAGCTGTAAAAACCACATATCTCTTTTTTATATTAGCCACAAAATTTATTTTGTCAAAACAAGGGAAATTGTCAAATCAGTAGTTTTTTAGGGGCGGTTCGAGAATCACACTTACATAGTTATAAAAAATGGAAGTTTTCCTGATAATCAGCACAGATTTTTTATGGGAAATTCATGAAAAACGTAGCGAAAGCCGATACGCCCTTTCCATTAATAGCCTGACAATCGAAATTACTCAGACTCCACCCCGGCCAGCTTGAGGATCTCGGAGGGTACTTCGGGCTCGCCCGCAAAGAATGATTTCGGGTCCACTCCGCGTGACCATGCCCAGCGGTGAAGGCACGAAATGCCTCCCCGGCCCGTGTAGGTGTCGGGGAGTTCGAAGGCGTCATCCTTCAGAACCGTAGCCAGGGAAACGAATCCGTATCCCCTCTGCTCCAGCATGCCGAGAAGATCGTCGAGGTGATCGGCGTTCAGCTTGTTGGCATGAATCAGCATGATCTGCGGCATTTCACGGCCGAGCAGCTTGAGCGACTGATTCTCGAAGTAGACCAGTTTTTGCTCCATATAATCGAGGTAGGAATCCGCGATCATCGACTTCGCCTTACGGTCCTTAGCCATGATCGCCTTGTGGTAGGCCGCGGCATAGATCCATTCCCCGTTGTCAAAGGTGACCGGAGCGACCGTGAGCCCGAGTCCCCCGAGCAAGCCGTCGATCTCGCCGCGAATTTCAAGGGTTCTTCCGGTATGAAGGCATGGGTGCCGGAAATACCTGACCGGCTGCGCTTTGGAATCCATCTTTTCTTTAAGCAACCTGAGCCCTTCCCGGATATCGGTCTTAAACTCCTCGACGCTCACCTGGTGAAGGCTCGAATGTTCAGCCGTATGATTGCCGAGCTCCATCCCGGCGTCGGTCCAGATTTTGAGGATTCGTCGGGCGGCATCGGCATCGTCAGGGAACGCGCGCGCCGCATTGACGAATCCCACTGCCGGGATGCCGTGTTTTTTCAGAACGCGGACAATCTTCCGGCTGACCCGAACCGCGTCCGCAGCTTCATCCCCGCCCGTTTTCACGCCGGGAAGATCGTCAACGGTCACCGCGATCTCACGGAAACTCGGCGGGTGGAACGAATCGGCTGACCGCATCAAGAGCGCCGGCAGAATGAAAATCAGAGCCAGCCAGCGAACCTTCCTGAACGGCACAATAAACTTCATACGCCGCGGAAGATGACCGTCTCGCGGTTGAACCAGCGGACGCAAAAAAGCAGCCCGAGCGCCGCCAGGGCGAAGAGGATCAGGAAGACCTCGGCCATCAATACAGGCGAGATCGTACCGGCAATGATCTCCTTGGTGGCCAGTGAAATGTTGAGGATGGGGATCAGAGCGGTGATTGCATTCAATTTGATGCCCGGGAAGATGCCGATCAGGACGGGGATGATGATCATGATATTCAGGGGGGCGATGATGCTCTGGGCCTCCTTGTACGATTTGGCGAAAACCGAAACCGAGAGCAGAATGGCGGCGAAAAAGGCGCAGAGGGGGATGATCATTGAAAAAAGCAGCAGCAGCGACTTCCACTCTATTATCTTGAGTATCCCGCTTAAAACCTCCGGGGGGATCGCTTTGCTTTGGCGGAAAACAATGTACAGCCAGAGCACCGATGACAGGGCAGTAAATATCCCGGAAGCGGTGACCACAAGGAATTTGCCGGTAACGATCTGCAGGCGCGAAGCGGGCGAGACCAGCAGCGTTTCCATGGTGCCCCGTTCCTTTTCCCCGGCCGCCAGGTCAATGGCCGGGTACATGGCGCCCAGGAAGCAGAAGATAACGAAAAAATAAGGGAACATGCCGCCGAGGCGTTGACCCATTTTTTCCCGGATCGTTGAAACATCCTTCTCAACAATTTTTAGCGGTTCCACAAAAGCGGCGGCCAGGCTTTTTTTCTGCAGCCGCCGTTCCAGCAATTGCTGCTTGTACTTTTCCATGACTTTGCGGATCCGTTCCAAGGCCAATTCGTTTTCCGAAGTGGAGGCCTTGTAATAGACCTGCACCTCGCCGGTTCCATCCCGGTCGACGGTTTCTGAAAAATCTGCCGCGAAGGAGACGGCGAAATCGAGCCGTCCGTTTCGCACCGACTCATCAATTTCCTTTTTATCCACGGTTGTATCGATTTTCACTTTTTCACTGCCTTGCAGCAGCTTGCTGAAGTCCGGCAGCGGCTCTGCAGAAAATACGGCCACGCGCAATTCCTTTTCCTGAGCCCGTTTTTCCATGTCCATCCCCAGACGCATCGACAGATTGAAGATCAGGAAGATCACCAGGAAAGGCATGATAATCATGAAAAAAAGTGTGCGCCGGTCGCGCAGCATATCCCGCAGCTCTTTTTTGAATATGATGGCCAAAAGCTTCATGTTACGCCTCCTCCACCCGGCGGATAAATTCGTCCTCAAGCGATTTCGCCTTCATTCCCCGCGTGTAGGCCTCATAGGTGTCGTTGTAGAGCAGGCGCCCGCGGTGGATGATGGCCAGGTCGTCGCTGAGCAGGCTCACTTCGCCCATGATATGGGTGGAAAAGATCACGGTCTTTCCGTCCGTGCGGCACTGGCGGATCAGTTGTAGGATGCTTTTGGCTGTGATCACGTCCAGGCCGACCGTCGGTTCATCGAATACCAGGACCTGGGGGTCATGGATCATGGTGCGGGCGATCGAGACCTTCTGCTTCATGCCCGAGGAGAGCTTGCCGATGCGCCGCCCGGCGAACTCCTCGATGCCCAGCAGGCGGAAAAGTTCTCCCTTTCGCCGCGCGAGCAGCGCCGGTTCCATGCCGTGCAAGCGGCCGTAATAATCGATCATTTCCGTCGGCGTCAGCCGTTCGTAAAGGCCGGTGGAGCCGGTCAGAAAACCGATATGCCGGCGCACCTGCCCGGCCTCCTTGACCGTGTCGAAACCGGCCACCGCGATGCGGCCCGAACTGGGGCGCAGCATGGTGGCGATCAGGCGCAGGGCGGTTGTTTTGCCGGCGCCGTTGGGGCCAAGCAGGGAAAAAATGCGGCCGGGCTTGCAGCAGAAACTGACGTCGGCCACGGCATCCACCCGATTGCCCCGGGCATGCGCGACTTTTTCCTTTTTCTGCTCTTTCGTCAGGCGGAACGATTTGGTCAGATTTTCCACGATAATCATGATTTGCCTCTCTTGTATCGCATCTTTGCAAGAGTTTAACGAGCTGCGGTCAGCAAGTCAAGTTTTTTTAAGCCAAACTGGC
>JAPKZM010000072.1 GCA_026393775.1 Candidatus Aminicenantota bacterium | reverse complement strand
GACAGGCTCGTTCGACCTGGCGGGCATCAAGGCGGCCCTGAAGACCAACCCGGTGAGCGGGGCGGTGGTGGTGCTCCTCCTGCTGGGCATCCTGTCCAAGTCGGCGACGCTGCCGTTCCACACCTGGCTGCCTGACGCGGGCGTTGCCCCCTCGCCGGTGACGGCCCTGCTGCACGCGGCCGTGCTGGTCAAGATCGGCGTTTACGCCTACGCCCGCCTTTTCTGCTATACATTCAAACTGCCCGAAGGCTGGCAGCAGGCCATCCCGATCATCGTCGTCTTTTCCAGCCTGGTCGCCGCCGCGGCCGCCGCGGTGGAAAACGACCTGAAACGGATCCTGGCCTACTCCACGGTCAGCCAGATCGGCTATATATTCCTGGGCTTTGCCGTGCTCAATCCCGTAGGCATCGCCGGTTCGCTCCTGTTCATCCTGATGCATGGACTGGCCAAGGCCGGCCTCTTCCTTTGCGCCGGCATCGTCATCCATGCCACCCACCAGCGCGACATCCGCCAGATGGGCGGCTTGTTCAAGACCATGCCCTGGACGGCCACGGCCTTCATCTTCTGCGCCTTTTCGGTCATCGGCATCCCTCCGTTCGGCGGCTTCTTCTCCAAGTTCATGGTCATCGCCGGCACCGTGCAGTCGGGCCGGATCTGGGTGGCCGCCGCCGCTCTTTTCGCCGCCGTGCTGACCATGTTCTACCTCTTCAAGGTGTTCAGCCTGGTTTTTCTGGGCGAGCCCAAATCGGACCGCAGAGAAGGGACATCCTCCATGGTCTTCGTGGTCGCGCTGCTGGCCATCCTGTCGCTGCTGGCCGGATTATTCGTGGCCTATCCCATGAAGCTCGTTAATGTGGCCACGAGCGAAATCGTAAGGTGGATACAATGAACCCGCAAAACCTTTTAATACCCGTCTTCCTGCCCTTGCTGCTGGCCCTGTTCTCCTTCCTCCTGCCGCAGCGCGTCAAGTGGCTGCGCGAGGTCGTTTCGCTCCTGGGCGCGGCCTTGTTTGCCTATGTCACCTTTGTCTTTCTCGGCCAGAAGGAACTCATGCTCACCCTTCCCTGGCTGGGCAACGGCATCGATTTTGAATTGCGCCTCTACCAGTTCAGCTCCTTCATCCTGCTGGCCCTGGGAGGCGTCGTCTTCCTGATCACCCTGTATTCGACCGTCAAAATGGCCGAACATCCGCGCCGCCGCGAATACTACGGCTACCTGTTCCTGACCGCCGCCCTGGCCAGCGGCGCCGTCCTGGCCAACAACTTCGTGCCGCTGGTCTTCTTCTGGGAAGGATTGCTGATCACCCTGTACGCCATGATCAACCTCGGCGGCGGCCCGAACGCCCACCGCACCGCAGTGAAGAGCTTCATCATCGGCGGCTTCTGCGATTTCTGCATGATCCTGGGCATCGCCATTCTCTGGTGGCAGACCGGCACGCTGAGGATGTCGGACCTGGCGGTGGTCCCCTCTGGTCTGACCGCGGTCAGCTTCTACCTGATGCTGATCGGCGCCATGGGCAAAGCCGGGGCCATGCCCTTCCATACC
>JAPKZM010000033.1 GCA_026393775.1 Candidatus Aminicenantota bacterium | reverse complement strand
CGGTGGGAGCCAAAGGCAAAAAGCTGCCGCTGGTGATCAATGTTCACGGTGGCCCCTGGGCACGCGACGGCTGGGGCTACAACCCCGAGGCGCAGTGGTTCGCCAACCGCGGTTACGCCTGCCTGCAGGTCAATTTCCGCGGCTCGGCCGGTTTCGGCAAGAAGTTTCTCCACGCCGGCGACAAGCAGTGGGGCGGCACTATGCAGCACGACCTGACCGACGCGGTCAAATGGGCCATCGCCAAGGGCATTGCCGATCCCAAAAAGATATGTATCTACGGCTGGTCCTACGGCGGTTACGCCACCCTGGCTGGCCTGGTGTTTACTCCAGAACTATACGTTTGCGGCGTGGATGGCGTTGGCATCTCCAACATCAAAACCTTCTTTGAGTCGATTCCTCCCTATTGGGCTCCGTTCAAAAAACAGTTGATTCTGCAGGTTGGGGACGTGGAAAAAGACGAGGCGCTCAACAAAAAAATCTCGCCCCTGTTTCATGCCGCCAACATCCGCGTGCCGCTGATCGTGGGCCAGGGCGCCAATGACCCGCGCGTCAACATCCGTGAAGCCACGCAGATGGTCGAAGCCATGCGCGCCAAGGGGTTGCCCGTGGATTACATCGTCTATGGCGATGAAGGGCATGGCTTCGCCAGGCCCAATAACCGCCTTGACTTCTACGGCCGCGTCGACGAGTTCCTGGCCAAGTATCTCGGTGGACGCAGCGAGCCCTGGCAGAAGATCGAGGGGACCTCGGCTGAGGTACGCTGATTTTGTTGCTTTAATTTCGCCTGAAACAAAAAAGGCGGGGACGACGCGTCCCCGCCTTTTTTTTAGCTGAGAAAAATCTTTATTTGCCGAGAATCTCCATGGCCAGCTTTTCGGCCCCGTAGATCTTCTTCATGGCTTCGATGATGGCCGTGCTGCACACCGAGACGGTGCGGTTGGCGGTGTCGTCGTAAAAGAAGCGGCCGATGAAGCTCTCGATGTTGCCGTCGAAGACCAGCCCGACCAGCTCGCCGGCGGCGTTGACCACGGGCGAACCCGAATTGCCGCCGATGATGTCGCCGCTGCAGACGAAGTTGAGCGGCGTGGAGAGGTCCAATTTCTCGCGTGCGTCGGCCACGCGCTTGGGCAGGTTGAAGGGGAAACGGTTGTCGAAGGAGGCGGACCGGTCATACAGGCCGTAAAATGTCGTCTTGGAGGGGGCGATGGTGCCGTTCAGCGGATAGCCCTTGACCGCGCCATAGGAGAGGCGCAGAGTGAAGGTGGCGTCGGGGTAGGCGTTCTTGCCGAAGAGGGCGAAACGCGCCTGGCCGATCTTCTCACCGGCGGGCTTGGCGATGCTCTCGATATTGTCGTCCTGCCATTTGCGCAGCTCGCGCACTATGGGATCGAGCCTGCGCGCCAGGACAATGAAGGAGTCGCTGGACTTGGCTACGGCAGCCACGCCGCCGTCGACCAGCTGCTTGCGCAGGGCCGGGTCGGCCAGCTTGGTGCCGGCCAGCAGCGCCTTGGCCGCGGCTTCGGGAGTCTGGTTGTCGAGGCAGGCCTTGACGAACGGGTCAGCGGCGCCAAGCTCCTCCTGCATCTGCTTCAAACTATTGACGATCAACACCTCTTCCAAACCCGGGTAGACGGGAGCCGGGGAGAACAGGCGGAAACGCAGCGATTCGAGCTCGGCGGTGTGGAAGCCTTCCAGACGCTTGCCGTCGGGTTTCTGAACCTCGGCTACGAGCTGCACGATCTGCAGGGCGATTTTGCCCAGGCGCAGGCCCGGGATGCCCCGGTAGGTGATCTCCTTGATGCGCGGCTTTTCCTTCTCAATGGCGCCGGCGATCTGATCCCAGGCGCCGGCGTATTCGGCCTTCCACTTGGGATTTTCGTCGATCAACTTGCGGAATTCGGCTTCCTGGGCGGCCTTTTTCTCCAAAACGCCGGCGGCCTTGATGCCTTCATACTCGCCGCTGGAGACCTTGAGGCCGTTCTCGATGCCGAAGATCGTGTAGGCAGCTTGGCGCGCCTCTTCTGGGCCCTTGCTGGCGTACGTTCTGGCGATTGACAGAGTGCGCTTCATGGCCTTTATGCGCAGGGGATATTTGTACTCGTGCTGGAACTTCAGCTGGGCCAGGGTCATCAGGCGGTTGGTCGAGCCGGGGTGGCCGGGTATGAAGACCAGCTCTCCGTCGGCGGCGCCGTTGGCGCTCCATTTCAGATAATGGGCGATCTTGGCCGGCTTGCCCTTTTCGTAGGCGCGAAACAGGGCCATGTCCAGGTCGTGGCGCGGATAGGTGAAGTTGTCGGGGTCGCCGCCGTAAAATGCAGCCTGCTGCTCGGGGGCGAAGACCAGCTTGACCTCGGTATACTTCTTGTAGCGGTAGAGCCAGTACTCTCCGCCCTGGTAGAGGGGAACCACGTCGGAGCGCAGTAGGGTTTTCTTCAGGCTCTGGCGCTCAATATCGGCGATAGCGGCTTTCTTGGCTTCCAGCGCTTTGACCGGGTCCATGCCCTTCTTGACCGCGGCCAGCACCTTGGCGGTGACGTTCTCCATGGAGATCAGGACGTTGAGCTCGACGTCGGGGCAGGGGAGCTCTTCGGCCAGAGAGGCCGCGTAAAAGCCGTCGGCAACGTAGTTCTTCTGCGGCGTGGAAACCTTCTGCAGCTGGCCGAGAGCCACGTGGTGGTTGGTCAGGACCAGGCCGTTGGGGC
>JAPKZM010000085.1 GCA_026393775.1 Candidatus Aminicenantota bacterium | reverse complement strand
GGTGATCAAGAAATCGTTCCAGCACAAGGGCTTTTCCGTGGTCGAGGTCATGAGTAACTGCCACGTCAACCTGGGCCGGCGCAACAAGATGAAGAGCCCGCTGGTGATGACTAAGTACATCAAGGACATCACCATGCCCATGGCCGAATTCGAGAAGCTTACTCCCGAGGAACAGGCGCCCAAGTACCCGCTGGGAATCTTCGTACAGGACACCGAGCGCATGGAGTACACCGATCTCTACTACAACCATATCGTGCCTGTCGCCCAGCAATCCGGCGCTAAGGGGGGGAAATGAAAAAATACGAAATTCGCTATGGTGCCGTCGGCGGCCAGGGGATTATCACCGCCGGCGCCCTGCTGGTGGATATCGCCGTGGAGATGGAAAGAAAATTCGCCATCGAAAGCCCTACCTACACGGCCGCTGTGCGCGGCGGCCCGACCAAGGTCGACGTTATCATCTCCGACGAAAAGATCGACTTCCCCCACGCCACGGCCATCGACTTTTTCCTCTGCACCGACCAACGCCCCTACGATATCTACAAGGACTGCCTGAAAGACAACGCCATTGTGGTCGTCGATTCCCACCTGGTGCGCGAGATCGGCGACACCCGGCACTGGACAGTGTACCAGGTGCCAATCATCAACGAGACCAAGGTGGGGGCGGGCAACGTGGTGCTGACCTCAGTGGTCAGCCTGGCCGTCACCCAGAAGCTGACCAACGTGATCAGTTACGAGCACATGGTGGAGCACATCAAGCACTGGGCCCCCAAGGGCGCGGTGGAGATGAACATGAAAGCCATCGAGGTCGGGATGAGCCTGATCAAATAGGATGAATTTCCCCGCCGTTGCCGAACAGATCGACCTGCTGAAAAAAGGGGCCGTGGAGATCATCAGCGAGGAGGACCTTGAGAAAAAGCTCGCCCGTTCCCTGAAAACGAAAAAACCGCTGCTGGTCAAGGCGGGTTTCGACCCGACCGCGCCCGATATACACCTGGGGCATACCGTTCTGATCCGCAAGATGAAACATTTCCAGGACCTAGGGCACACGGTGGTCTTCCTGATCGGCGACTTCACCGGGCTGATCGGTGATCCCAGCGGCAGGAACAAGACGCGTCCGCCGCTCAGCCGTGAAGAAATTGAGGCCAATGCCCAGACGTACAAGGAACAGATCTTCAAGCTGCTGGACGCTAAAAAAACGGTGATCGATTTCAACTCGCGCTGGCTCGGCGCCCTCACGCCGGCTGAGATCATCGCGTTGGCCGCCTCGTACACCGTGGCGCGCATCCTGGAGCGTGACGATTTTTCCAAGCGCTACAAAAACGGGGACCCGATCTCGGTCCATGAATTGCTGTACCCGCTGATGCAGGGATACGATTCGGTGGCCTTGCGGGCCGACGTGGAACTGGGCGGGAGTGATCAGAAATTCAATCTGCTGGTGGGGCGGGAATTGCAGCGCCATTACGGTCAGGAGCCGCAGGTGATCCTCACCATGCCCTTGCTCGAGGGATTGGACGGGATGCAGAAGATGAGCAAGAGCCTGGACAACTATATCGGCGTCAATGAGCTCCCGGCTGCGATCTTTGGCAAGGTCATGTCGATCAGCGACGAATTGATGTTCCGCTACTACGACCTTCTGACCGACACGCCGGCAAGGGAAATTGCCCGAATGAAGCAGGAGATTATTGCCGGCAGACTGAATCCCATGCAGGCCAAGATCGACCTAGCCAAATCCATCATCGCCGATTTCTATTCTCAGGCGCAAGCCGCTGCGGCCGAAAAAGAATTCATCCGGGTTTTTAGGAACAAGGAAACACCCGATGACGCGCTGCCCTTGAAACTGGATGCGGACGAGAAGCTGGTCGATTTCATCGTTCGCAACCGGATCCTCTCCTCGCGGGGGGAAGTCAAGCGCATCCACTTCCAAGGCGGGATCTATTTAAACCAGGAACGCCCGGAGACCATCGCCTGTGAACTCAAAAAAGGGCACTCCTACCTGCTGAAGATCGGCAAGAGGAAATTCATCAAGAT
>JAPKZM010000223.1 GCA_026393775.1 Candidatus Aminicenantota bacterium | reverse complement strand
CCGCCGCGCCGATCGGGGCCGTCCTGGGCGCCGGTGTGGTAACCAAAATGTCGCGCCCCAAGATCCAGTTCGGCATGGGGATGGGCCTCGCAGCGGTAGCCCTGATCATCCTGGCCGGACTGCTCGCGCTCTTGCCTCTGGGCGGCGAGGCGATCGGCCTGACGGGCTGGAAGCTCGCGCTAGCCTTGGTCATGAGTTTCGTGTTCGGCGCTCTGCAGACCATCGGGGTTGGCTTTTACGCCCCATGCATGGCTATGGTTTACGCCCTCGGGATGCACCCGTTGACTGCATTTCCAATCATGATGACGGCTACGGCCATGCTTATGGCCGCCGGCAGCGTCCGCTTCGTCAAGGAAAACGCCTATGATCGAAAAGCGGCGCTCGCGCTCAGCGTCGCCGGCATCCTGGGTGTGTTCCTGGCCGCCTTTATCGTGAAATCCCTGCCATTAACCTTGCTCAAGTGGGGAGTCTGTGCTATCGTGTTTTACACAGCCGTCTGGATGCTCATTTCCTCCAGGCAAAAGGAAACAAGCGCGCTGATGGGAGCCTGACGATCAAAAGGAATTTCAACGCCGGCCGGACAAAAATCATGGCATTTTACCGGCAAAACCTTTTTTTCTGCAACTTCCTGCTGGCCTGGACGCTGCTTTTTTCCCTGCTGCGCACGGCTCAGCACTTTTCCTTCGCCACTAACGCCTGGGATCTTTCCATCTACGACTACGCCATGTCCAGCACCATGAAAGGGGACATCATGGCCGAACCGTTCCATGGCTTCGGCTGGGGCAGCCACCTGGCCATTCATTTCACTCCGATCCTTTTTTTGCTGGCCCCCCTGTACCTGGTTTTCACAGGCCCGCTCTTCCTGTTGTATATTCAAGTTCTTGCCGTCGGCGCGGCCGCCGTACCGCTGTACCTGATCGCCAAGCATGAATTCGGCGACGCCCAGATGGCCTTGGCGCCGCCATTGATATATTTGCTTTACCGTCCTCTGCTCAACGGCTTGATGTATGATTTTCATCCCGAAATGTTTTTCCCACTGTTCATATTCGCCAGTTATTATTTTTTAGCCGTCCGCAACAGGAGATTCCCGTTTTTATTATTTATCATCCTGGCCTTGTGGCTTAAGGAAGATTTCGCCGTTTATACTTTTTTTTACTGCTGGTGGCTGGGGCGAAGGAAGGAGTGGAAAAAAAACGCGTCCCGGGCCATGCAGCTGAGCGCCCTGTACATTCTGCTGACCATGACCGTGTTCATTCCGTTTTTCCAAGCTCAGGCGCAAACTGGACGATCCTATGAGTTTATCAACAAATGGCAGGATTACGGACGGACGCCATCGGAAATTTGCAAGCAAGCCGCGTCCCAGCCCCTGCGCGTGCTCAAGGATTTGCATCCCCTGGCCAACCTCGGTCATCTGGCGAATTATTTCCTGCCCCTGCTCTTCATCCCCCTTGCTTCATCCGCCGCGCTACTGATCATCCCGCCCCTGGTGGTAGGCTGGCTCAGCCGCATCCCGACCATGGCCGCCTTCGGCCTTCATTACGGCTCGGCGCTGATCCCTTTTCTGTTCCTGGCCCTGCTGCTGGCCTTGGCGCGCTTGCGAAAACAGGCGGACAAAAATCAGCGGATGCTTCGCTCATCTTGGCAATGGCTGGTCCTGACCCTCCTGCTGCTCAACCTGGGCAATTTCAAATGGAACCTGTTCACGCCCGGGAAATACCGAATGATCCGAGAATACCCGGTTGTTCAGCGCTGCCTCATTCTCATCCCCGAGAAGGCATCGCTTGCGGCGCAATCGGCACTGATTCCGCACCTGCCCAAGCGCAAGGCAATGTCCATGCTCCCCGAGACCGGGCAAGCTGACTACATCCTGCTCCACCGGCAATTGAATCCCTGGCCCTTGTCGCCGGCCCAGCTGCAGGAATTGGATGACGGCCTGCAGCGCAAGGATGAATACCATTGCCTGTTCAACTCCGGCGGCCTGCACCTTTACGAAAAAAAAGGCGCCGGCGCCATGCCCGTGCGCGTCGGAGAAATTTCAAAATAGGGGCCCACCTAGGGACCGAGCGGGCCGCAAGGCAGTTGCATTCTTCATGAATTATCTTATAATATGAACATGAAAAAGTTGCAGCTATACGCGAGCCTGATCGGACTGGCAGCGATCCAGCTGACGGCCATCACCATCTCCCCTCTATCTTACGGCATCAATGTCCACACGGCCAAAAACGAGGTCCTGGCCAAGGTCAAGGCGGCGGGAATCGCCTGGATGCGCATCGACGTCAGTTGGCCCTTGATCGAAAGCGCCAAAGGCAATTACAATTTCAGCGAAACAGACCGGGTGGCGGCATACGCCGAGGCAAACAGCCTGTCCGTTTACGCCACGATTGCTTACACCCCGGGCTGGGCCAACGGAAATGCCGGCATCAATTATCCGGCCGCCAACATCAATGAGTGGAAGAACTTCGTCGGCATTGTCATCAGCCGCTATAAAGCCAAGATCAAGTACTGGGGCATCTGGAACGAGCCCAACCTGAGGAATTTTTTTGCTCTGGGCAAAGATACATTCGTCCAGCAGGTATTGCTTCCGGCCGTCCAGACCATCCGCGCCGTTGACCCGGCGGCATTCATCGTCGGCCCCGAATTGAGCCACAAGACCGAATCCGGGATGGAATGGTATTTCTGGCTAAAATACATTCTGGATAACGCCGGAGGGTATTTCGACATCATTTCCCATCATATCTACGAAGACCTGGGAGTGTACGTCATGTACGAACTGCTGGAGCAGGGCGACAACCTAATCCCGGCAGTGAAACAGATCATCGAGGAATCCGGTCAGGGCGGCAAGCCGTTCTGGATCACCGAAACGGGCTGGAATACAAGCAAATTTTCCGAACCCATGCAGTCGCTTCGTTACCAGGACATGCTGCTGACCAGGGCCCGCAAGGATTATCCACAGAAAATATTCTTCTACGAGATCATCGACGATCCCAATTCAACCATGCCTTTTGGAATCCTGCGCAGCAACGGCGAGGCAAAGCCGGCCTACAACACGTACCGGGACTATATCGCCGGGCTTATCCCCGATCCAGGCAACAGCGACGACGCCCAAACGAACAAAAAATGCTACGCCGAGCAAGCCATCGCATCCACTGCGGACAAGGCACAGTCCCTGAAAAAGTTGCGCGCTGCGCGCGATGATCTGAAAGGATTTTCGGGCAGTGCCCAAAATGCCGTGCAAATCTATTATGAGTTGAACGAGGAATTTTCAAAAATCGCCCTGGCTGATTCGCGCATCGCGAACTTGGGAAGGGAGATACTGGAGCAAACCTCAAAAATCGTCAGCGCTAACCAAGGGATCGATTTGAACAAGCCATTGCCGGAACCGTTGTTTCGCAAAGCCGCTGCCCTGGTCGCTATTTTGAGGAATGAATACGCGGAAACGCCGATCGGCCCCCTGGCCGTATTGCTGGAAAAGAACTTGGACGTCATCGGGCAGATGCCGCTATGCGAGTTGCTGGAGTTTTATCTCAAAGATGACATTTCGACGCTGAAAAAACTCCCTTGAAGGGTTTTTACGCTGATTTCCATGTCCATTCGCGCTATTCACGCGGCACTTCAAAAACACTAGATCTGAGCCAATTGGCATCCTGGGCCGAGATCAAGGGGATCACGGTTTTGGGCTGCGGCGATTTTACCCATCCGCTCTGGTTCGCCTGCCTTAAAAACGAGCTCAGGGAAAGCGCCCAGGGGCTATTCGCGCTGAAGACCGCCAGCCGCGGAGTCCTTTTCATGCTGAGTTCGGAACTGTCCCTGATTTACAAAAAAAAAGACCGGGTGCGGAAAATCCACCTGCTCATCCTGGCTTCCTCGCTTGCCGCGGTGGAGAGGATCAATTCCAGCCTGGGGCGGCGTTTCAACTTGAAATCTGACGGCCGGCCAATTTTAGGTATTTCGGCCCGTGACCTGAGCGCACAAATCCTGGACATAGATGAACAGGCCCTGGTCATCCCGGCCCACATATGGACACCCTGGTTCTCGCTGCTGGGATCCCGATCCGGCTTCGACAGTTTGGAAGAATGCTTTGAGGACTATTCTCCCCATATTCACGCCGTGGAAACAGGTTTATCGGCCGATCCGCCCATGCTGGCCTCGGTATCATCGCTGCGGCGGCTGACATTCCTTTCCAATTCCGACGCCCACTCGGCCGGAAACCTCGGCCGCGAAGCCAACGAGCTGGAATGCGACCTGAGCTATGCCGGCATCGTCCAGGCCATCCGCAGCGGCAGGATCAGCAGGACCATCGAATTTTTCCCGGAAGGGGGCAAATACCATTACGATGGCCACCGCAAGTGCGCGGTTTCCCTGTCTCCGGCCGCAGCCGAGAAAACAAATTGCTTATGCCCGGTGTGCGGCAAGCCGTTGACCCTGGGAGTACTGCACCGCGTGCACGAGCTTTCCGATCGGGAAGGGAAAACCCGCGTTCCTTTCGTCTACCAGATTCCCCTGAAACAGATCCTGGCCCAAATGCTGAAATGCGGAGAAACCGCCCAAAAAGTGGAACGCTACTTCCGTTCGCTGATCGAACATTTCGGTTCCGAATTTCACCTGTTGCAGCAGGCCACGATCGAGGAAATTTCCAAAAATGATGAACCTCTGGCCGCGGCCATCCAGGCCATGCGCGAAAACCGCGTCAGCCGCATCCCGGGCTACGACGGAATTTATGGAAAAATCGCCCTGGATCTCAAACATAATCAATAAGCATCGCTTGATCCGGATTTCCCCGATTGGAAATCAAAGGAAAACATTTTCTTGAATTTCAGTTTGCCGAATTAACCCGGGGCCTACGTAATGAGTTTATCCCGAGAAGGATTCATGGCCATCGTTCTTGATAGAAAAAGCACCATGAAATAGCCAAGACCCAGTGCAACAAAGTAAAATACGTTTGCCCGGCAAAGGCCTGCCAGGATCAGGAAGGAAAAGGTTGCCGCCAGGAACAAAAGTTGACCGATCGATCGTTCGACCGTTCGGTATAGAACGGCCATACTGCACAAAAATAAAGCGGGAATAAAGAAAACCAGGTGATGGACTTCCGACATGGGAGAGATCAGGAGGATGGCAACCAAATAGAGACTGAAAATCCATAGCCTGTTCTCGCGCCAGTTTTTTTTAAGCGACACGAGCTCGAGAACAATAATAGGAAACGTTACCAACAAGACGGAAAGGATCAGCAAATAGAAGTCAGGGACGATGCCATGAGTTGTTTTCTTGAGAAAGTACTGCAATGAGAATTCTACGTGACTGGCATTCATTTTCCCGATCGATCCAACTCGTTTTAAAATGAACTGTTGAAAATATCCTTGGTAATAAGAAATCATTCGATTCCCGGCAACTACGGCTGGGGAAAAAACCCAAAAAGAAATGAATAGGAACGTGCATACGATTGAATCGAATTTTTTACGAAAAAACAAATACATTATTAAGATCAGCGGGACAACTTTAATGGATATGGCCAAAGAAAGAAAAACCGCTGCTTTGAAATTATTGCTTTTGATATCGTGATGAATAAAAAGAATCATCAACGCCAGAACGATAAGATTCACCTGGCCGTTTAAGAAGTGGTTTTGCAAAACATCAAAAATCAAAACAGATAAGATCAACAGCAATGGCCAGAAATTTCCTCTTGCGCGATCCCTCCATGCTTGGGGGAGAAAGTTGATTAAAACCTTGCAAGAATAGGCAAAGGCACAAGCGTTGAGCGCAAACCAAATCAAGCTAGCCGGCTTCTCTGCCAGCGAAGATAAGGGGATCAGGACAAAAGCCAAAAACAATGGATAGGTATACGGAAAGGAGCTCTCGGTTTTGTAGGGATCGCCTCCTTGCCACAGAGCCCTTGACGACGATAAATAGCTTGTAAAATCATTCCCGCTGGCCCGATCGACTTTTCCCAGCATTTGGACGACAAGCAATAAGACAATTGCGCCTAAAATGAATAGGCTTAAATTTCGGACCAGTTTGGCTTTCGTTTTAATTTCCTCCATGCGCTATTTATACAATAGGCATCGCGGGAATTCAATCGCATTCCATAGAAAAGACATGATTGGCCGCGGCCATCCAGGCTATGCGCGAAAACCGCGTCCGCCGCATCCCGGGGTACGACGGCGTTTATGGCCGGATTATTTTAGAACCTTTTTATTAAGGGTTCTTATCCTGCGTTGCCGGGTACGATCCCGGGAAATAATTAAAATTTGACTTTTTTTTCTGAATATATTAGTGTTTCTTGTCAACTAATTCTTTTGGAGGAAAAATGAAAGAATTGAGAAAAACTGTACGGTTATTTATGACCGTTGCCCTGATCGTTGGGTGTGGAATTTCACTGTCGGCCAACGGCCTGAACCTCAACGGTTCGGGCTCGCGCGCCATGGGCATGGCCGGGGCGGTGATTTCCTGGACCAACGACGTCAGCCTCTTCTACTTCAATCCCGCCGGCGCGGCCAACGCCAAGGGCACATGGATCTCGCTCTTCGAGACCAACTTGGTGCCCAGCGGCACTTATGTCTGGGATGTCCCCCACGTGGACGCCAAGACCGTCAGCAAGATCTACCCGGCCGGCGCCCTGGGCTTCGTCAAGCCGTTATCGGACAAGCTGACCATCGGTCTCGGCATCTACACCCCGTCGGGCACCGGCGCCACCTGGGACGGCGAGCAGCTCAAGAATCTCGCCGGCGCCACAGTCTACAACTGGGAGAGCTTTCTCGGCGTGTTCACCGTCTCGCCGCTCGTGGCCTACAAGGTCAGCGACACGCTTGCCGTTGGCGCCACCATCAACCTCAACTATGGCATGATGAAGATCAAGCGCCCGGGCATTGGCCAGTACGAAGAGAGCACCACCGGCATCGGCATCGGCGCCACCTTAGGCCTGCAGTACATGCCCACGGACAAGCTCTCTTTCGGCCTCAGCTACAAGCTGCCGGTCAGCGTCACCCTGAAAGGCGACGCCACGATGGCCGGGTTTACGACGGCTCCCGCGAGCGAGATCACGCGCAAGACCACGCTGCCGATGTGGCTGGGCGCCGGCGTCAGCTTCAAGCCCCTGGACAAGCTGCGCTTGGCCTTCGACGTCAACTGGACCAACTGGAAGAAGCTGGCCACGATCCCGGTCGAGTTCTCGGACGCCACCTGGACGCAGCTGATGACCCACCCGGTCTATAAGGCGGCATTCAACCAGACCCTGGAATTGAACTGGAAGGACTGCATCCAATACCGCATCGGCGCCGAGTACATGCTCAACGAGCAGTGGGCGGTGCGCCTGGGCTACATGCGCGACCCGTCGCCCGCGCCGCTGGAGACGTTAAACATCCTGCTGCCGCAGATCCCCTACAACATGTTCACTGTCGGCTTCGGCTACACCGGCGCCAAGCTCAGCGTCAACGCCGCGCTGGAGATCCTTCGCGGCACGGAGCAGACGGTGCCCTACGCCGTTACGAACAAGATGCCGGGCCTGCACAACATGAACATCATAGTCCCCAGTATCACCATTGCATACCGTTTCAACTAACCTATACCCGTTCTAATCTGGCCGGAGCGCCGCCAGCGGCGCTCCGGCCTTATTGTTTTGCTATCGTAACCACAAAATTCACCTTTAACATCAAACCTTCTTGAAAAAAGCCTGAAAAAATAGTACAATACGCTATCATTCAAGTTACTGCCATTTAGGAGACCACGCATGTCAGAAGAAAAGAAAAAGAGCAAAGCGGCCCCGGCGGAAAAATTAAAAGCCAAAAAAAAGCCGGATAGCGCCGCTGCAGATAAGCCGGTCAAGGAAATCGCCCAGGTAAAACCGATAGAAAAAACGGACCTACGCCCCTTGCAGGAATTGCGCAACGATATCCCTGAAATAAGGCCGGGAGACGAGTTGAAGATCTATTACCGGGTAATCGAAGCGGGCAAGGAAAGAATACAGATCTATGAAGGCACGATCATTTCCATGAAGAATTTGGGCATTTCCAAGACCATCACCGTTCGCAAGAATTCATTCGGCATCGCCGTGGAAAGGATATTTCCGCTCAATTCCAAGCTGGTTCAAAAAATCGAGGTCAAGAAGCATACCAAGGTCCGCAGAGCCAAGCTGTACTATCTGAGAAAACTGAAAGGCAAAGCGTCACGGCTGAAAGAACTCAGGTAGTGAGCGGTTGCGGAAGCAAAGAGGTTTCGGCCAAAAGCGATTTCCGCGCTAGCGGCGCGCTCAAGGTAATTTTTTTCCTCTCCGTCCGTGGATGGTGCAATGGCGTGAGACATTCTACACAAAAAAACAAAAATATGCTATCATTAAACGGGGTAACTTTTTTTACAAAAAAAGTTTTTGCGTGAAAGATGGCCATCGATAACCGACTAAAAATTTTGCAGCAGGCGGAAAAACTGTTTAAGCAGGGAAAAATCGATACCGCCATCAAAGAATACCAGAAAATCATCGATCTCAAGCCGGATGATCTCGAAGTGCGCAGGATTATCGGCGATCTGTATTTGAAGTTGAACAAGCTTCCCGATGCCATCAGGCAATTCGAATGGATCTCCGATTTTTATCTCAAAGAGGGTTTTTTCACCAAGGCCATCGCCATGTACAGGCGCATTACCCGTATTGACCCCCAGAACGAGACCATCTCATCCAAGCTGGCCGACCTGTACACCAAGCAGGGACTGGTCATCGAGGCCAAACAGATCTATATGGAGATGGCTGAAGAATACAAGCGGCAGAACAACCAGAAAAAAGCCCTTGGCATTTATAGAAAAATCCTCGAATTCGACCGCAGCAATACTAAAATGCGCATTCTGCTGGCTGACAATTATTTGCGCGAGGACATGAAGGACGAGGCAATCAACGAATACCTTACTGCCAGCGACATCCTGATCAAAAAAAGAGAATTCGCTCAGGCCGAAGAACTCCTGCTGCAAACGTACAACAAGGTGAAGCACCTGAAAATTTTTGAAAAGCTGATATCCTGCTTCATCAGCCAGGGCAACGCCAATAAAGCCATCCAGATGCTAAAGAACCTGGGCGAAGACATATTCAAGCATTTGAGCCTGCTTAAAATCCTCGGCGAACTTTATTTCAAGAACAATCTGATCGAAGAAGCGGAGCATATCTACAAAAAAATCGCCGAGATCGATCCCAACGAAACCGAAGTGATCATGAAGTTGGGAAAGGTATATTTGCAGAGGGAGGAAATTGAAAAGGCCTACAAGCTTTTTCTGCCTACGATCGACCGCTTTATTGAAAAGGGGAAATATGAAGAAGCCAATTCATTACTGCGCTTCATCATCACTTCGAACAACACCTATCTGCCGGCGCTGAACAAACTTGCCTCGATCTTCAAAGCCACGAAAAAAACCACCAGCCTGATCGCCATGTACGAGTCTCTGCTGCCGATATACGAACAAAAAAAAATGCATTCCGAACTAATCGCCGTTCTCAAGGAACTAATCGACTTATCCGATTCGCCATTTGCCTATCAGGAACAGTTGGCAAAATTGACCGGGGAATCCACCGAGGAAGACATGGAAGGCGACCAGGAACGGGAATTCATTTCATTTCAATTAAGCAATGCCGATCAGGCCTTGAAAACTAATAACTTTAAAAAAGCGATCGATCTTCTAAAAACCGCGCAGAACGCCTTCCCGCAAAACACCGATATCCGGATCAAGCTTTTCGATGTGTATCAAATGAGCAACGACATCGATGCGCTCCTCAACGAGGGGATCGAGCTGCTCCAGATTTATAAGAAAGAAAACAACGACGAGGCCTACAAGGTGCTTTCCGAAAAGTTGACCAAGCTCAAACCGAGCGACGAGCGCCTGCTGGACCTGGGCGGCCACGAAAGGACCAATATCGAAATCGACTTTGATCAAGCCGAAATGATCGAACAAATCAACGAGCTCAAACATCCAGGCGGTTTAGAGGAACTGGAAAACGTTGAATTGAAGGCGGAAGAAGAGGATATATTCCTGCTCAAGGGCGAAGACAGCGTCCAGATCAAAACCGACAACGAGTTAAAAAAGGGGTTGTCATCCCACCTGGCCGAACTTGATTTCTACATCAGCGAGGGCTACTTTGCCAATGCAGAAAAAATCCTGGACAGACTGCAAAAAGAATTCCCGGAAAGCAAGGAAATCGTCTCCCGGCTGGCGCGCATAAAAAAATCAAAGGAAAGCCTGCCGGACAAAACCGATTCCATCAGCCTAAAAGTTGAAAAAACAGAACCGATCGAGATCACATCTTCCATCGCCCAGGAGAGCGATATTCTGCAGAAGTTTGAAGATTCCAAGATCGGCATAGACCTAGATAACATCTTTTTGAAGCCGGAAATAAAGAGCAGCTCCGCCGATTTATCGGAAATGGACAGCGTTCCGTTCGAAATTGAAATGGAAAAAGTGATCATCCATGAACCCGGACCGGTCGTTCCCAGGGATAAGCAAGAGCCTCCGTCAAAGTCCTCTCCCAGGGAGAAAAGCGGCGCCGCTGATAGAAATTTCCTCGGCTCCAGCGCCGATTTCATCGACATAGACAATATTTTTACCAGCGAAGAGGCTCCCTCTTCCAGCAGTGAATCTCCATTCAAAGATATCGATGAAAACGAATTGGCTGAAAGTGAAGTCGATATTTTTAAAAGCGAGAGCGTTTTTCTCGAGGAGGAAGAGTATTACGAAACCGAGAAAGTAACCGACGAAGAATTGAGTGCCATAAAATATTGGATCGATGAACTGCAAAAACAAAGGACCTCGACCGTTGAAAAGAACATGATGGAAATTTTCCAGGCATTCCAAAAGGGTGTCGATGAGAAGATCGGCCAGGAAGATTATGATACCCGCTACAATCTGGGCATCGCCTACAAGGAGATGGGACTCATCGAAGAGGCGATCCATGAATTCCTGATCGCCTCCAAGCACCCTTTGAAATTTTTCGACGCGGCCGGCCTGTTGGGCATTTGTTTCCGGGATCAGGGCATGTTCGAGGAATCCATCAATTGGTTCGAGAAAGCCTTGGAAAGCCAGGATCGCAAGGAAGATGATTACAAAGCCGTCAAGTACGAACTCATATTGACCGCCAAATTGAAGGAAGATTATCTATACGCAAAAAAACTGGCGGCCGAGATCCTTAGCAAAGATCCCCACTATCGCAACATCAAAGAAATCTACGACGAAGTAAAAGGCAAATAGTGTCATCCGTAAAGAAACTTCACCCATCAGACTGCTTGGCGCGCTATTTTGTGATATACTGCAAATTAAATCATTCTAGGAGGAAACGATCATGGTTGAAAAAGGTTTGAAGAAGCCGGTAAAACTGAAAGCGGATTTGGCCGCGTTCTGTGGCGCAAGCACCCTGCCGCGTTTGGAGATCACCAAAAAACTCTGGGATCATATCAAGGCGAAAAAGCTCCAGGCGACCACGGCCAACGGCAAACCGACGGGATCCGGAAAGTTCATCGTTGCCGATGAAAAACTGATCACGATCTTTAAGAATACCAAGGTCACCAGCAAGTCATCCGGAAAAGTGACCAACTTAACCAACATGCAAGTCGGGCAAACCATTGACATGATGCAGCTCGCCGCTGTCGTCAGCGCCAATATCGAGTAAGCCGGAAGCCAATAAACCGAATCGCTACGCATTGCTTCGCTTCGGGCCGCAAATAGCGCCTTTAGCGAATGTCCGTTGCTCCGCAACCGGGAAGTGAAGTCAAGAATCAGCCGCAAACCCTTTTAACTTTCCACCGGAAAAAAACCGGCGCAAGAAGACGGGCGATACCAAGTCACGCAAGCCAACCATCTTTGAAAAACAACGGGATGGATCGTCGCGGTTTTTTAGCCACAGTCGGAACCGGCGGGCCTGAGGAGTAATTTCGCACATAATTCCCCATTGACAGAGCGGCCACTATAAAAATATTATGGCACGATAAGAATCGACGAGAGAGGTTTGGCTTAATGGATTTCAGCAAATTGTCTACACGTTTCTCCATCCAAGGCAGCCGCGTTTTTGATCATTGGCATGACGAAGAACTGATCCGGATCACGGTGGTCAACACTCCGGAAAACCTGCTGATGATCAATAAGATATTCAGTTTCCATTCCAATCTCATGCAAAATATCGTCGATTTCAGCCAAAACAATTTCGAGATTGACATCTTGACCCAGCCATTCCTCGCCAACGACAGCCAGGCCCTTCCCGAGCAGCCCGCTCCCCGGGCCGAGAGCATCTTCAGGCAATTCCTGGCTTTGCTGCAAGCCGCGCAGGAGTGGGAGATGGATTTCATTGATTTCACGAAATTCCAGATCTTGCCAAGAGCTGCCCTGCGCTTGGGCTGGAATTTGCAGAAACAACAATTTCCCGACGCCGTCGCCTTCCTGCCAATCTTCAAGAAAAACAGACACTTGCATTTCCTGGATCGAGACAATTGTCTGGAAGGTGAAAAAAAACCGCGTCCCGCGTCTTTATCCCAACCGGCCAAAGGCTATTTGTATCGCAGCGACGATTTCGCCTCCAATATACTCCATTCCTATTCTCTGACCGGTATCCGCTCCAACTCCAACCTAAAAGTAAGGATCAACACGAAAGAACCGGCGCAAATTAACATTATCCAGAACGTTCTGTACCATAACCTGAAGGCCGAGGAAATCCTGTTCATAAGAATTGCCGCCGGCGACACGACCTTGCACGATTTTTTTGCCTTTGCTGGCAACGACCGAGAATCCTGGAAAAAGCATGCCGTCGACCTGGTGCGGGAATTCGCCCTTTTCTTTAAGCAATCGGTTTTTCGAAAAATCGTCATGGTGATCGATGGATTGAGCAGGAAGGAAGACGGGGAATTCCTCAGGTTCTTGCTGGATTCCGGAGACATCAGCGGCCTAACGATCATTCTTTTCAACAATATACTCGATTTCGACTGCGACCTCGAATTGAACGAGGACCCAAACGATCCGCTGCAAAAATACTTCTCCAACCACCACCCGGCGCAGGATCCGGGCGAATTGAATGAAAAAGAAAATCAATTGTTGAGAATATTCGCAGTCATCGGCGTGCCGGTCCCCGTCCCCGTCGCCCACGCCCTGGCCGGTCCCGAAGGCGCGACACAAATCACGGCATTGCTGAATAAACACTATTTGCAAGAAAATCGGCAAACCCTCAGCCAGAGCACCCCTGGCAAGGCCGTTCCGGCAATTTCTGTAAAAGAGGAGCGAGCCCTGCTGGCCGTTCTGGCCGCTAAAACCGATTGGCCTTATCTGACCATCAGGCATTGCCTGACCAGTGAAAAACTGGCGGAGCTGGAACGAGTACTCGAAACGCATGCTCATCACAAGTCCGAAACGATCGCGCCAGGCCCAGCGGCCGACCTGATCGTCCGCCATCTTCCACGATTGGCAAAAAACCAGAAGCTTCTATTCCATTTCCTGGAAATCCTTGTCAAGGCCAACGCCATCGATCTGGCTGAAAAACTCCTCAGTGCCCATGCCGATCCGGGCAACGTATTCACCCGGTTGCAGGCGGCTCACCTGGCTATGCGAAAAAGGGAGTATCAAAAACTCGGCGAACATTTGACTGGGCTGGACGCGGTCCCCGAAACCTGCAGCGACGAATGGCATTACCTCAATTTCATCTATTGCGAAAAGGTCGCCGAAACAAAAAAGGCCGATGCCTTCGCCAAAAAGATCAAGGATCCTTACTACAGAAACCTGGCCGCGATCCAATTGAGCGACCGAAAAATTTACCACCATGATTATGCCAAGGCCCAATCCCAGCTTGAGGCCGCCCTGACTTTTTTCAAAAAACAGGGCTGTTGGCGCGAGGAAATTGAAATTCAAAACCAACTGGCAAAACTGCAAAGGGAGAAGGGCTGTTTTCAGGCCGCCGAATCACTATACAAGACTCTGTTCATCAGAAGCGAAAGCGAAGGTTTCAGGCTGAATTCGGCTTTCACCGCCGTCGACCTGGGCAACCTCTATCTGGAGAACGAAGACGATTTCCAGGCAGAAGGCTGGTACCAAAAAGCGTTGCCCTTGTTCGAAAAAGAAAAAAACAGCGACGGCATCATGCTGGTGAATTCAAACTTGATCACCATTCATATCGGCGCGGGCAATTGGAATGAGGCGGAAAGACTCTTGCGCAGCATTCTGACCCACAACGAGGAAAAGAAATCACTCGTTTCCTGCGCCATCGATTATTTGAACTGGGCCGGCCTTGAATACCTGAGGTTGAATTACGGCCGGGCCTCCAAATTGATCGCGCGCGCCAAGCCCATATTCGAAAAAGTCGGCAACCACAAGGGACTCGGCGAATGTGCTTTCCTGGAAAGCAAAATTTTCTTTGCCGAGGGAAAAACAATCTCCCCTCTCGCACCGGGGGCGAAGTATTTCAGCAGCGATCAAAAAATCGTCTGGCGGCTATGCCAACACTGCGATCTGGACGCCGCCGAGGAACTGGAATCGGCCATAGGGAATGGACTCACCGCGATCCAGTCAAAAAAAATCAAATTCGAGGCCATGGCCATGATCCTGCGGAAAATGAAAAAAAAGGAATGGCTCGATGCGTTTAAAAAACTTTCCTGGGAATTGTCCGCCAAAGCAAAAAATTACTACTATTATGAGTACTGGTATGTCTATTTCGAATTGACCATAGAGAAGGAAATGGTCAGTCCCCAGTCCAAGGAACGCTTTTTGGCCATGCACGATTTTTTCACCATGAATAAAAGAAAAATATCACCCAGGCTGAATCGGCTGCGCGAAACGCTGGAAGAAAATGAAAACCTGGGCAATCTTTTTGACAATGCCCGTTTGGTTGTCAACTACAGGCAATGGCGGCTTCCGGAAGATTTTTTTGGCAGTTTTCTGCATCAAATCAGCAAAACACTGCCCATGGATTGGCTGATCATGCATATCCATGAAAATGAGGAGCTGCTATATCGATTTTCCAATTCGAGCCTTTTCAAGGAGCTGGGGGAAGAAATGCTGCACTATCTCCGCCAAAATCCGGAAAAGCAAAATTTCCGACTAGAGGAAATCAAGGCAAAATTCAATTGCCGGGAAAAGTTTTTTTATCCCTTTGCCAATACCAAGATGATGCGCTGGCCGATTAGCGATCAACTCTCGGCCAGCCTGGTCGTCGCCTTCAAGGATGGAGAAGCCTACTTCCAGAATTTTTTTGAACGAAACCGGGACGTGCTCAGAAATTTCGCGACCCTGTTTCAAAATTTTTTTGCCAACGAATTGCAGATCCACAAAAAACTTGAGTTCATCATCGGCGAATCGGAGCCGATCAAAGAAATGAAGCGCCTGATCGCCCAAATCAGCAAGGTTGACTTTTCTCTGCTGATCACCGGCGAAAGCGGCAGCGGAAAAGAACTGGTAGCCAACGCCGTTCATCTGCTCAGCCCCAGAGCCAGCCGGCCATTTATTTCGGTCAATGCCGCCGCTCTGCCAGAAACTCTGCTGGAAGCGGAACTTTTCGGTTATAGGAAAGGAGCTTTCAGCGGCGCCCTGGAAAACCGAACAGGCTTGCTGGAGGCAGCCGATGGTGGCACTTTGTTCCTGGATGAAATCGCCGATCTGCCATTGAACCTGCAGGCCAAAATGCTGCGGGTTTTGCAGGAAAAGGAAATTCGTCGCCTGGGTGAAAACAAGACGACAAAAATCGATATCCGGCTGATTTCCGCCAGCAACAAAAACCTGAAGGACCTGATCATCACCAACCAGTTCCGCGAGGACTTATATTACCGGCTGCAGGACCTGGCCCTCCATATTCCGCCCTTACGCGAAAGGCGCGAGGATATCCCAATACTGGTCGCCCATTTCCTGAAAAAATTCGGTTATCCGGCAATCGAGCCGCTGCAGTTGCAGGGCATTGCCGACACGTTTCAAAACGATCGCTTTCCAGGGAACGTGCGCGAGTTGGAATCCAAGATCAAGAATCTGATCACGTTCAACCCCGGACTGGAGCATGCCGTCCGAACGGAAAATAAGCATTTCAGTTTGAAAGACGCGCGCGGGGATTTCGAGTGTTCGTTATTGCAGCATACCTTGAAAGAGGTCCATTGGAACAAGAATAAAGCCGCCGCCAGGCTGGGAATCAGCCGCATGGCCCTATTCAACATGCTGAAAAAGTACCAACTCAAGAAATGAAAGTCTGGTTGCTGAAAAAAATGGGCGCGTTTTTAATTTTTATCTGGGCGGCTGCCAGCCTGATTTTTTTCCTGGTCCACACCATTCCAGGGGATCCGGTGGTGGCAATGTTGGGCAAAATGCCCCGGCTTGAAGATATCCGGCGACTGCAGCAGGCCATGCGCTTGGATCGACCCTTGGCCGAACAATACATCCACTTTATCCAAAATTTGCTTCGCCTGGACCTCGGCGAATCCATCATCGACCGCCGGCCGGTCATCAGCTCGATCCGTCGTTATTTCCCCAACACGATTATCCTGGCTTCCGCCGCCATGTTTCTGGCCATGCTGATCGCCATACCACTCGGCATGCTGGCCGCTCTAAAAAAGAAGGGCTTCTGGTACGCAGGGAGCCTGGTTTTTTCGACCGTTGGGCTGGCCATTCCCGGCTTCTTGACGGGAATCCTGCTGATTATTCTGTTTTCAATCCGCTTACGCTGGCTTCCCGTATCGGGCAGCGGAAAAATCCAATTCCTGATTTTACCGGCGCTCACCCTGGCGATTTCCCTCAGTGCCTTTCTGACGCGCGTGATCCAGACCGCCGTGGCCGGGGAATTGAGCCAGCCATATGTCCTGCTGGCCAGGGCCAAGGGGCTTTCTGAATTTCACATTTTCTCCCGTCACGTCTTGAGAAACGCATTGATCCCGATCATCACCATCGTGGGCCTGCAGCTGGGTGCCTTGCTGAGCGGGACCATCGTCATTGAAAATGTTTTTTCCTGGCCTGGCATCGGCACACTCTTGATCACGGCCATCCGCCAAAGAGATTTTCCGATGATCCAGGGAATCGCCCTTTCCCTGGCCATACTCTACCTGCTGCTCAACTTTCTGGTCGATCTGTCCTACCCAATGATCGATCCGCGCATAGGCCATGATTACCGGTAATAAAAAAAATCTGCAGTATAAACTGGGCGTTCTCCTGCTCGCACTCCTTGTCGTCTTCCTTGTTGCCGGAACCATCTTTAACGGCATTGATTTGAGCCTGGATATCCACCAGCGACTGCAGGCGCCCTCACCAGGGCATGCGCTCGGCACCGACGCCCTGGGACGGGATATCTTTTCTTGTCTTATTTTCGGAACCGCAGTCTCGTTGGTCATTGCCCTAACAGCGGTTTTATCTTCAGCGCTCATCGGCGCCTTGCTCGGTTTCGCTGCCGCCTGGCGGGGCGGCCTGGCCAACGCCTGCATCATGCGCTGCGCCGACCTCATCCTGGCCTTCCCGGGTATCCTGCTCTCTCTGGCTCTGGTGGCTTTCCTGGGCCCCGGTATTTTCAATCTCATTTTGGCTCTGGTATGCAGCAGCTGGGTTACCTATGCCAGGTTGGTGCGCGCTGAAGTGATCAAAGCCAAAGAAAAGGAATTCATCCTGGCCGCCCGGGGCTTCAACGCCTCGGCGCTGCGCATCGCCTCCAGTCACATGGCACCCCTGGTTTTCCCCCTACTGCTGACCCAGGCCGTGCTGGGAATGGCCGGGGTCATCCTGCTCGAATCGAGCCTGAATTTCCTCGGTCTGGGGCTCGATCCTCGGCTGCCCAGCCTGGGGCAGATGATCGACGCCGGCCGCCCCCACCTGTTCGTCAAACCAATCTTGATCATCCTTCCCGGAGGATGCCTGATCGCGTTGATCGCCGCCTTTCTACTGCTGGCCGATGGCATGCAAAGCCGATCCGTTTACAATCGCATTGCAAAAAAATTGTAAATACATTATAATGAATTTCTCATAACGGATGTTAGGTGAACTGGTTTTACTGGAGGTTTTTTCATGGAGAAAAGAAAGGAAAAGCGTATCAGAAAAAGAATGCTCTCCAGTTTGGAAGATAGACCGGCGATCATCGTCGATATTTCCCAAGGCGGAATTCAAATTTCCATGAGTTCAACTCCGAAAAATCAGCTGGTTTCGATCAAGCTGCAGATCGGCGGCAAAGTCATCAACCTGTATGGCGACATCCGCTGGATCAATAAGACGATTTCCAGCCAAAACTCCAGTAATATCGGCATCGCCATCCACGAAGCCCCGCCCGAATACCTGCAGCTTTTTGAAGCCCGCGCCTAAAATAACCAGGTCCAGGTTTCGGCTTAGGGTTTGTCCTGCTCATTTTCGCTCGCGCCGATGAGCCCGGGCATGGGCGCGGCATTGGCATCGACCGATTCGAGCGCGACCTCGACCGCATCATCCTGCAGCCGACAGACCAGATAGCGGGCATCATTCCAGCCTTTATCCAGGGAAAGGTAAGCGATTTTCTCCAGCAGTTCCTTTTTCAGGACGCGAGTCAGGTTGCGGGCTCCGTACTCGAGTGAATATCCTTTGCGGGCGATCAGCGCCAGCACATCGTCTTTGATGACCAGCTCCTTGCCCTGTTTTTCCAGGTCGTGGCGGATCTCGCGCAGATGGATATCAATGATGGCCTTGATATCAGCATCATGCAAATGCCTAAAGATGATGATTTCATCGATGCGATTGAGGAATTCAGGGGAAAAATATTTTTTCAGGGATTTAATCAGGGTGGCCCGCGAAACATTGGCCCCCTCCAGATCACTCTTATAGCCCATGTTGGCCTTGGAAAACAAAGCCGTACCGATATTGGAGGTCATGATGATGGTGGTTTTGGAAAAATCGATCACATTGCCGCGGGCGTCGGTCAAACGGCCGGCGTCGAACACCTGCAGGAAGATATTCAGCAATTGCGCGTCCGCTTTTTCAATTTCATCTAAAAGGATGATGGAATAAGGGTTCTGGCGCACCTTGTCGGTCAACTGGTTGGCGTCGTAATAGCCGACATAACCCGGAGCCGCCCCGACGAAGCGCGAGTAGGTGAATTTTTCCATATATTCCGACATGTCGATGCGGATGAGATAATCCTGGCTGCCATACAAGGATTCGCTCAAGGCGATGGCGGTTTCCGTCTTTCCCACACCGGTCGGGCCGATGAACATGAACACGCCGTGCGGTCGGTTTTTTTTAACGTCGTAACCCAGCTTGGAAGTGATCACCGAGGAAACCATCTTGGCGATGGCTTCATCCTGGCCGACAATTTTTTTTAAAATATTGGCCGGCAGGGCGAGCAGGCGGCTTTTCAAAGAAATGGATATGTTGGTCTCCGGCAGGTTGCCGATGTCGGCCAGCACCTCCAGCACGTCGGACTCCTCGATCTTCAACGCGCCGCCGCAGGTGGAGATGTTCTTCAGCTTGACCTTGGCGATGCACCGCTCGAGGAGCATGATCGCCGAATCGGGCAGCTTCCGTTCGCGGATATCCCGCTTGGCGCTCTCGACGATG
>JAPKZM010000313.1 GCA_026393775.1 Candidatus Aminicenantota bacterium | reverse complement strand
GGCCGGGGCTCTACGAATTCAATAAAAAAAAACCAGGCGCGCTTCTTGACTCAGCCGGAAGCGACTCTTCTGGGAAACAAAACAAAGCAGTAATGTTCGTGATGGCCAAGTCTTAGAATAATCTTAAACGCTCATTAAAGGAGTCAAAAATGTCTCAGGATTCAAAAATAGAAATTCCCATGTCAAAACACTTCTTCCCCCCTTTGTTAGCGATCATTGGCAAGGAAAAATACGAGCGGGTTTTTGCGAGGTATCGTGACCTTTATGCTAATCACGATCTTCCCCAAAATCAATTTCTGCGGTTGCATTTGAGCGAAGGCATTCTTCCCGGGCTTGCCTTTTACCAGATCCTCAAAGAAAGCGGTGAATCACAGGAAAGTGCTTTAATGTCAATTGATCACGCATTCGAACAATTGTTTTCTGATAATGTCAAAAAGATGAAAAAGCTCGGACGTCTTCCATTCATATATCCTCTCTTGAGACTATTCATTAAACGCGCCATGCGACCCTACCCTCCCGAAGGCTGGAAAATAGAATGGATCCAGAACGATAAGAAAGCCATTCGTTTTAATATGAAAAGCTGTTTTTATCATGATATCCTGTCCAAATACGGTGCGCCGGAATTAACCGCCTCATTTTGCCATGTGGATGATTTGATCTACGGAAATATGTCACCTGATTTATTGTGGCAAAGGCCAATGACGATTGCCGGAGGGGATGCTTATTGTGATTTTTGTTTTGCTCGTGCAAAAAAAGGGAGGATATTAAAATGAAAGCAATTGTAATCACAAAATACGGATCACCCGATGTTCTTCAGCTCAAGGAAGTGGAAAAACCAGTCCCAAAAGACAAAGAAATACTGATAAAAATCCATGCGACCCCCGTCAGTTTCGGGGACACCTTAGTGCGGAACTTGAAGGCGGTCTCTCCCAAAAAATTCCACATGCCGTTCCTCTTCTGGCTCTTCGCGAAGCTGTATTTTGGCTTCGGAAAACCGAAGATAACCAGACTGGGGAGCGAGTTTGCCGGGGAAATTGAAGCGCTCGGCAGGGATGTAAAAAAATTCAGGAAAGGCGACCGGGTTTTCGGCTATCGCGGCCAAAGCATGGGCGCCTACGCCGAGTATCTGTGCATGCCTGAAAATGGGGTGCTGGCGCCAAAACCGGCCAACATGACCTTTGAGCAAGCCGCCGCCGTTCCTTACGGGGCGATCATGGCCTTGAACCTGCTCAGGAAAGTCGATCTCCGGCCCGGGCAGAGAGTCCTGGTTAATGGAGCTTCCGGAGGGATCGGTCCTTTTGTGGTGCAGCTTGCCAAGTCGCACTTCGGGGCAAAAGTGACCGGGGTATGCAGCACCCCGAGACTGGAATACGTGAAATCCCTGGGGGCGGAGAAGGTCATCGACTACACCCAGGAGGATTTTACCGACGGTGCTGAGACCTATGATTTCATTTTTGACATCCTGGGCAAGAGCTCGTTTGCACGCGTTAAGCGCACGCTCAAGCCGAACGGGCGCTGTCTTCTGGTCAGTTTCAAGATGAAACAGCTTTGGCAGATGCTATGGACTTCTTTGTTCAGCAGCAAGAAAGTCATTTGCGCGCTGTCAGGCGAAAAAGCCGAAGATCTGGTTTTCATCAAAGAACTCATCGAGGTGGGGAAGATCAAAACGGTCATAGACAAATGCTTTCCGCTGGCACAGGCTGCCGAGGCACACCGCTATGTCGAACAAGGACATAAAAAAGGAAATGTGGTCATTACTTTGGAGGAACATTGATGAAAGCGATTGTATGCACAAAATATGGGCCGCCGGAGGTCCTTAAGCTCACAGAGGTGGAAAAGCCCGTTCCCAAAGACAACGAAGTGCTGGTAAAAGTATACGCGACAACCGTAGCCAGGGGAGACGTCAGGATGCGGAGCTTCACGGTTCCTTTCTGGCAGTGGCTCCCGGCCAGGATATACCTGGGCATCAGAAAACCGAAAAGGGCCGTGCTCGGGATGGAGCTGGCCGGGGAAATTGAAGCGCTGGGCAGGGACGTGACCCGCTTCAAGAAAGGCGACCAAGTTTTTTCATTTGTCGGTTTTGGTTTCGGCGCTTATGCCGAGTACAAATGCCTGCCTGAAAACGGCGCCAGGGCGGAAGAGGGTCTGGTGGCGTTGAAGCCCGTCAATATGACCTTCGAGGAGGCCGCCGCCGCCACCGGCGGGGCGTTGACCGCGTTGAGGTATATGAGAAGCGGACATATCCGGCGCGGACAAAAAGTCCTTATCTATGGAGCCTCCGGGAGTTTAGGCACTTTCGCGGTGCAGCTTGCCAAATATTTCGGAGCGGAAGTCACTGGGGTTTGCAGCACCGTTAATTTGGAACTGGTAAAATCCCTGGGAGCCGACAAGGTAATTGATTACACCACAACCGATTTTACCGCAGGCAGCGAGAAGTACGATTTCATTTTCGATGCCGTAGCCAAGGCTTCACGCTCGCGCAGCAAAAGAACGCTGAAGAAAAAAGGAATTTTTCTGTCCGCCCATGACGCTCATGGTTCAGCAATCATTAAAACAGAAGACCTGGTTTTCCTCAAATCGCTCATCGAGGCGGGGAAGATACGGTCGGTCATCGACAGGACCTATCCGCTGGAGCGGATCGTCGAGGCGCACCGCTCTGTCGACATGGGGCACAAAAAGGGAAACGTGGTCATAACCGTGGCAAAGTAAAGCTTGGCATCAGCCAGATCGAAGCGTAAAAAAATCATAAGGGGACCGTCCCCTGGCTTCATCCGATTTGCAGACAACCACTAGTTTTTACGTTTTTACAATCCGTCCCTAAGGTATCGATTGCAATTCGCCTTCTATCAGTGCTTCTGGAAATGGATGGCGCGGTCGTAGATCAACTCGAAATGGGCCGGTCCGATCCGCGTCGGTTTCTCGATATAGCAGCGGAAGGCGATGAACGCGTCGCGGCCGTTGTCGACCCCGAACGCATGCCCCTCCGGGTTGTCCGTGCTCTTCGGCACCACGACGCAAGGCTCGCCATCGGTTGCCGGGCGGCGGGCGACCTTGTATGCGTAGTAATAGCGGGAATGGGCGTAACCGGGCGGGAACAAATCGGCGGCCGTTCCGGAGAACATGGAGCTGTTGGCGCCGGCGACGCCGTTGAGCAGCTCGGCGCCGTAGAAGCTGAAATTGCAATAGATCCCTTTTGCCGTCGTTTCGTGGTTGATGCCGTAGACGATGATGAAATCGTCATCGTCGCGGAATTGGAAACCGGCCGTTTTCAGGTAGGTCGTGTCGCGGTCTTCCGCCAGGACGTCGATGTCCTGGGCGAGGCCGGTGAAGCCCTCGGGCAGCCAGATGTCCGTCGACAGCTCGCGGTAATCGTGCCCGGCGCCGTAGCGAGCCAGGATGGCCGCGCGCAAGGATTCCAGGCCGGCGGCGGCGTCGGGGACGATCTGGTATTCGGAAACACCGGTCCCGCGCCGGCGCAGCGTCGGGACCGGGAAGGGATCAAGCGGCGGCTGCAGCCGAGGCGTGACCCGGAATACCCGGACATATTTTTGCGTCTCATCAAGGAACGCCTTGCCCGCCGCCTCGTCTTCCCAAAGCGAGGCGCGGGTGATGAACAGGAATGTATCCTTCCCCTTTTCCAGGCCCATGCCGACCAGGCTGGAAGGGATGACGTCGTCGTTGATCAGCGAGTCCGGATAGCCGGCGGGAACGAGCGCCCGGCGGATGCGGTGGTTGATCTTTCTGTCCGAGCAGGTGATCACGGCAATGACGCTGTCGAACGGGTCCCCGTGTTCGCCCTCGGGCGTGCCTTCCGTCCAGGCGGTCAGGTGGTTGAGCGGATCACCCAGGCTGGCGAACACCCGGTGGTAATACCCCACCGTGTCGTTGCCGGTGGTGAACACCGAACTGTAGTCCTTTCCCGCCTTGTTGCCGACGAAGCCCACGTAACTGCGATAGCTGAAGTAGCGGGCATGCGGGGGGGTTCGTCCGACCATGATGATCGCTTCGTCCGGCCTCAGCTTGTAGGAAATTCCCGGTGGGGCGAAATCGGGGTTGGCCACGGCGTTGTCCGGATTGTTCGGGTCAAAGTCTACCGGGGGCTTTTGCCCCTGCGACGGGAACTGGTTCGGCGCCGGCGGCAGCAGGTGGGCGAGGTAGGGAAATCCGGCGTTGTTGCCGAAGCAATATTTGAGATAGCCCAGGCTGCACAGCTTCAATATGTCTATGCGGCGCATTTCGCCTTCCTGGACGATGAAGCCGTCGGCCTCGAGATTGGCGACGAGGGCGTCGGGGTCCGGGGCGGGCCGCCGGTCGTCTTTATGCCGATGCAGGTCGCAGGCCGTCCAGCACAGCACCGCTGATAATGCAGCGGCGGCGATCCAGACCATGAAGCGGGGACGGCATCTCCAAGCTTTAGAAAAATACAAGGAATTCATCTTCGGCACCTCCCTGGCATTCCAACCATCCCGGTTAACCCTCCCTGCCCCTTTGCGGTGGCGCAAAAGGATCGCCACGGCCATCGTTTGCGCACCGTTTTCAGTAAAAAGATCGATCGTATCCGACCGCGACGGTTTTGCCAATAATATTGTAGCAGTTTTCAAAATGATTTTAAATCGCCGTGCCCGGGACCTGGAGATCCGTCCCCGGCCGGCAAGGTCAGGCTCGCTCAATGGCTATGATGGCGGCGCGCAGAACATCCTGACCAACCGGGAATATTCCATTGCTCCTTTCTTTATCAGTTCGAATATATAGCATTCATGACTATTTAGACAAGTTAAAATGAATATGTAGATTTCCTTGAAAGTTTATTTTTGAGACCTGACCCCGATGCTTTTCCATTTTCACATTTTCATAGCCCGTCCCCGTCCCTGATTTATTATCAATCAGCGGTTTTTTCGACGGGGAAATTAAGCCAGACCGGGAGCGCACCTGGGTTTGACAATAAAAAAACAAAATCATATAAATATATCCATATTATTAAGGAGGGCTGTCGAATATGATCAAAAAACAACAAAAATGGATCGCGTTGTTCGTGGCTTTGACATTCATGTGGTTGTTGCAAGTTTCCGCAATGCCCGTCGCCGCCGCCGGAACAAGCGAGCAGGCCGGCGTCGCCAGCGCCGAGCAGGGACCCAACTTCTATGATGCCGCAAAACCCAAGCCGGCCCCGGCCCCGAAAAAGAGCATCCTGCCCTACGTGCTCATCGGCGTGGGCGTGGCCGCCGTGGCCGTTGTCCTGATCCTGGTGGTCTTCAAGACGAATTACGACATCACCGGAACCTGGGAT
>JAPKZM010000276.1 GCA_026393775.1 Candidatus Aminicenantota bacterium | reverse complement strand
CACAACGGCATCATCGAGAATTTTCAGGACCTGAAAGAAGAACTGATCGCGCAGAAGCATGTCTTCGCCTCGGAAACGGACAGTGAAGTACTGGCCCATTTGATCGAGGAGTATTTCAGCGGCGACCTGGAAACGGCGGTTCTGAAAACCGTCGAGCGCTTGCAGGGGACCTTCGGCCTGGCCGTCATGCACGCCGATATCGACCGGCAGATCGTCATGGTCAAGCGGGGCAGCCCGATCATCATCGGCATTGGTGAAGATGAATATTTCGCCGCCTCCGATCCCAGCGCCCTGCTGCCTTATACCCAGAAGATCATCTCCCTCAATGACGATGAAATGGCGGTCCTGAACGCGAACGGCTACTACATCAAGAATTTGAACAACGAGTTCTTGCAGAAGGAGATCGAGATCCATGCCGAGCGGGATTTCCTAGCCGATAAGAAAGGCTACGAGCACTTCATGCTCACGGAGATCTTCGAGCACCCCGAAAGCATTGAAAATGCCTTTCGCGGCAGGATCAACGAAGCGGAAGGAGTTTCCAAGCTGGGCGGGCTTGAGCCGGTCATGGATCGGCTGCAGAACGTAAAAAAAATGATCATCGTCTCCTGCGGCACCAGTTATTATGCGGGCTTGCTGGGCCGCTGTATTTTTGAAAGCCTGACCGAGCTCCAAGTCGAAGTGGAAGTGGCTTCCGAGTTCAGGTACCGGAAATTGAAAATCAACGAAAATACCGTTGTTCTCGCCCTGTCGCAATCGGGAGAGACCGCCGACACCATCGCCGCCATCCGCGAGGCAAAACGAAAAGGGGCCCTCATTCTCGGCATCGTCAACGTGGTAGGGTCGGCCATCGCCCAGATCACCACCGCCGGCGTCTACAACCACGCCGGCCCAGAATTCGGCGTGGCTTCAACCAAGATCTACACGTCGCAGCTGGTGGTCCTAACCCTGATGGCCCTTTTGATCGGACGCTATCAGGGACTCTCTTACAATGAAGGCGGCGAAGTGATCCAGGCCATAAAAAAATTGCCCGGCCAGGTCGCCGAAATTTTAACCGCCCGCGAGCATATCCGGTCCGTCGCGGTGAGCTATGCGCGCTACGAGGACTTTCTTTTCATTGGCCGGCAGTTCAATTACCCGACGGCCATGGAAGGGGCGCTGAAACTGAAGGAGATCTCCTACATCCATGCCGAGGGCTATGCGGCCGGCGAGATGAAGCACGGCCCCATTTCCCTGATCGACGAGGATTTCCCCACCGTGGCCATTGTATCCGCCGACAGCACCTTCGACAAAATGCTCAACAACATCCAGGAGATCAAGGCGCGTAACGGCAGGGTTCTGGCTATAGCCGGCCGGGGCTGCGCGCGGGTCAAGGACATCTGCGATGACGTGATCTGGGTTCCTGAGACGCTGCCGATCCTGCAGCCGATCTTGAACGTGGTGCCGCTGCAGCTCTTCGCCTATTTTATCGCCCGGGAGCGGGGCTGCGACATCGACAAGCCGCGCAACCTGGCCAAATCGGTCACGGTGGAATAGCTATGAAATTTTCAAAAAAACCGATCAATAAGGTGGAACAATGAAAGGAATTATCTTGGCCGGCGGCCACGGCACCCGGCTCCATCCGATCACGCAGGTGATGTGCAAGCAGCTGCTTCCCGTCTACGACAAGCCGATGATTTACTATCCGCTTTCCACTCTCATGCTGGCCGGCATCAGGGATATTTTAATCATATCCACTCCGGCCGATCTGCCGCGCTTCAAGGCCCTGCTCGGCGACGGCAAGCAACTGGGGGCCTGCTTCACCTACAAGGTCCAGGAGCAGCCGCGCGGGCTGGCCGATGCTTTTTTGCTGGGCGAGGAGTTCATCGCTGCGGAGCCTGTCTGTCTGATTTTGGGCGACAATATTTTTTACGGCCACGGGTTGACCGACCTGCTGAAAAAGGCGGCTGCCCAGGAGGGAGCGACCATTTTCGCCTACGCGGTCAAGGACGCCGAGCACTACGGGGTGGTGGAAATGGACAGCAACGGCAAGGCCGTGAGCATCGAAGAAAAGCCTCAGCATCCGCGTTCCAACCTGGCCGTGGTCGGATTGTATTTTTACGACCCCAAGGTCGTCGCCATCGCCAAGTCGATACAACCGTCGGCACGGGGCGAGTTGGAGATCACCGATATCAACCGCGCCTACCTGGCGAAGGGGAAATTGCGGGTCCGGGTCCTGGGGCGCGGTTTTGCCTGGCTCGATACCGGGACGCACGAATCCCTGGTCAATGCCACCCTCTTCATCAAGGCCATCGAAGACCGCCAGGACCTGAAAATTGCCTGCATCGAGGAGATCGCCTTTACCAATGGCTGGATCGACTGCCACCAGCTGAGGAAGCTGGCGGCGCCCTTGCAAAAAAGCGGCTATGGCAACTACCTGCTGCGGGTGGCGGAAGAGTCCTCATGAAGCCGCGCTTCGGCCTGGCCCTTTCTTTTCCCGGGAAATGAGCGCTGCGAACGGGATTTGGCTGCTCGGTGACCGGGGCATGCTGGGCCGGCAGATCGTCGTGGAACTGCAAAAAAGCGGCATCGCCTTTGCGGCCAGCGACCGGGAAGTCGATATCAGCGACTGGCCCTCCCTAAAAGCTTTCAGCAGCGGCAAAAAAATTTCCTGGATCATCAATTGCGCCGCCTACACGGCCGTTGACCAGGCCGAGATCGACAGTGCCGCCGCCTTCCGGGTCAATGCCGCCGGAGTGGAAAATCTGGCCAAGCTGGCGGCCGGGCTGGGCGCCAAGCTGGTCCATTTTTCGACCGATTACGTCTTTGACGGCCGCGCCCGCCGGCCCTACCTGGAGAGTGATCCGCCGCGGCCGCTGTCACAATACGGGCAGAGCAAATGGCAAGGCGAAAAACTGCTGACGGCCAATTGTCCATCTGCTTTCATCTTCCGCATCAGCTGGCTTTACGGCGTGTTTGGCAACAATTTCGTCAATACCATGCTGAGGATCTTCCGGGAGAAAGAAGTGGCGCGCATGGTCAACGACCAGTTCGGTTCGCCGACCTACGCCGCCGCTCTGGCCGGCAACATCGTGCGCCTGATCGAGAGCGGAAGCGAGCGCTATGGCTTGTACCATTACTGCTACGGCGGCGTGATCCCCTGGTTCGACTTTGCCGCCTGCATCATGGATCTGGCGCTGAAGTCCGGGTGGATCGAAAAAAAAATCCCCCTGTTGGCAGTCTCGACCTCGGAGTTCCCGACCAGGGCAGCTAGGCCGTTGCGCGCCGTCCTTGACAACGGCAAGGTGGTGCGGGAGCTGGGATTCCGGGTGGTTGACTGGCAACTGAACCTAAAGGATTTTTTTCGCGAAAAGGCATTGCTGGAAAAAAGTCAGCCATGAATTTAATTCGGAAAATTCCGGTTGTTTTCCTCTGGCTGCTTTTCGTTTTTTTTGAGCTGCCGGGAGCCGAGGTCGCGATCACCTGCGAACCGGCCCGGGCTGAGGCGCGGCAAGGCGAAAAGGTTTTGTTGAATTTTGTCGTGCGCAACCAAGCCACTTTCAAACTCGATCCGGCCGAGAATTTTTTCATTTCCTTCCATGCCCGCGATCTGGCCGGACGCATGGTCCGTTTTGATAATCAACGCTTCTCCCTGCCCGTGGCCATTCGGCCATGGACGACGGCGCGTTTCACCGTCCCGGCGTATTTCAGCCTCGCACCCGGTTCCTATACTCTGGAATGGGACCTGGTCCGCGAAGGGGGATTCTGGGGCCGGGATAAAAATTGGAGTTCCTGTCTTTTGCAGCTGCGGCTGCTGCCGCTGGTTTCGTCGGATTTTAAAACCGCCTGGCTGCCGACCCACTATGAAAGCGGCCGGGATTGGCTCGACCGCGAGCAATACCTGCTGCGCCAGGTCTTGCGCAACAACGAGATCCGCCGTGGCGGAAAACTGTTCGGCTTTGCCGCCGGCACGGTCTATCCGCAGGTCTGGATCCGCGACACGGCCACCATGATGGCCTACGCCCGGTTCTTCTATCCCCTGGCCGACCTGCAGGGAATCGTCGACCGCTTTTTCGCCGCGCAAACCCCGGCCGGAGAGATACAGGACTGGGTCGACTCCATCGGCCGCTGCGACAAGAACACGGTCGAAAGCGACCAGGAGAGCTCGCTGGTCCTGGCGGCATATCCACTGGCCCTCAATGACT
>JAPKZM010000086.1 GCA_026393775.1 Candidatus Aminicenantota bacterium | reverse complement strand
AATGCAATTGGTTCTGGCTGCCGGCTTCCCGGACGGGCTCGCGCAAAACATAAATGCGGTTATTGGCAAAACTCTGGACCAGCTGCCGGGATAAATCACTCTGCGAAAAGTCTATGACAACGACATCGATGCGGTTTAAATCGTAGGAAACCGAATAGCCGAGAATGAAAATCATGATGATCGGCGTGATGAAAATAATGGTCAGGCTGCGCGGATCGCGCAGGATGTGGAAAAATTCCTTGACGATGATCGCTTTGATCCTGTTCATGGCCGGCAATCGCGTCCTTGAAAAAGGGGAAAGCCGATGGGTGCCATGGAAGAATTCTAGGCAGTTGGCGAAGCCGTGTCAAGCTAAAAGCGGGTTTTCCTTCGGCCGCTCTCGCTCACTGCCTGCCCTAGCATCACTATGCTGAGGGCTTCCGAAGCATCTAGTGATGCTATTTGGAAATGAAGCGTTTGAAGTTCAGCAAAGAAATCGACATCAGGGTCAGGGCAATGCCGCTCAATACCAGCAGGTCTTTCCAAAAAAAGGCGATGCTGTTGCCTTTCAAAAATATCTCGCGGATGATCTTGATCAGGTAGCGCAAAGGGTTGATGTCGGCCAGGACGCGCAGGAGCGGAGGAATGTTGTCCACGGGAGTGAAAAAACCAGACATCAGCAGGAAGATCATCAGGGAGAACCAGGCGAAGAACATCGCCTGCTGGGTGGTGGCGGAAAGGACGGATATCAGCAGGGCGTAGGAAAGGATGGCGGCCAGATAGACCAGGGAAGCCAGAAACAGGTAGAACAAATTGCCGCGGAACGGAATGCCGAACCAGAGGACCACGACCACGAGGCCGATGACCATATCGGCCAACCCGATCAAAGCCGCCGGCAAGGCTTTGCCGATATAAATTTCCAGGGTGCTCAGCGGCGAAATGAGCAGGGTATCCAAGGTCTGCTGTTCCTTTTCCCTGACCATCGAGGCGGAGGTCAGGAACATGGTGATGATGGTCAGCAGGAAACCGACGATGCCCGGTCCCATGTAATTGATGCTGCGCAGCTGCGGGTTGAAACGGAAAACAGCCTGGCCGCTCAGCGGCAGCCCTTGGCCCAGTTTTTCCATGTCATTGAGGATGTAGTTCTTGATGATGCCGTTGAAATAGCCGGCGGCGATCATCGAGGTATTGGAGTCCATGCCGTCCATCAGGATCTGCACTTCGGGGTATTTCTGGACGCTGCGCTTCCGGTCCAGTGCGTCGCGGAAGATCAGGACGGTCTTGACCTCGCCTTTCTTGAGCAGGTAGAGATAGTCCTCGCTGCGGTCGCTCAAAACACGCACATTGAAAAGCTGCGTCTGGCGTACGCGCTGGATGATCTGCCCGGCCGCCTGACCCTTGGCAAGATTGACGATGCCTACCGGCACATGGCGGATATCGGTGGAGATCACGTAGCCGAGGATGATGATCTGGATGACCGGAGCGATGAACATCAATACCAGCAGTTCTTTCTGGCGGACGATTTCGATCAGTTCTTTCTTGACCAGGTAAAACAGTTTCATTGCGCCGCCTTCCTCTGCCGGTTGAATTTCCTGGTGGCCGCCGCCAGCAGGACCATGCTGAGCGCGATCAGCATGCCGCCATCAAAAAGGAAATGCCGCAGTTCCGCCCCTTTGAGGATCACGCCGCGGATGATGCGCAGGAAATAGGTGGCGGGGATGACATAGGATATCGCCCGCAAAACCGGGCTGAGTGAATCGAGGGGAAAAATGAAGCCGGACAGGAGAAACGAGGGCAGCATGGTTATCAGCAGCGTTGCCAGCATGGCTGTCCGTTGGGTCGGCGCCGATGCCGAGATCAGGATGCCCAAAGCAAGGCCGGAGACGATGTAGAGCAGGGCAAAGACCAGCAGAACCGCCAGGCTGCCGCGCAGGGGAATGCCAAACCAGAAGCGGGCAAAGAGCAGGATAACCACGCCGTCAAGCAGGGAGACAATGATATAGGGAATGGTCTTGCCGATGATGATCTCCCGGGATTTCAGCGGCGAGATGAAAAGCAGGGCGATGGAGCCTGTTTCCCTCTCCTTGGCAACGCTCAACGAGGTGAGCATGGCCGAGATCATCAGCAGAATGACGGCGACCAGGCCGGGGATGAAGAAAAACTGGCTCCGGGCTTCGGGATTGAAGAAGATCTTGGTGTTGATCTTGAGCAACTGCCCGACGCCTTTCATGGCGGCGATGAATTCCAGGATGATCCTTTCATCGTACTGGTAGACCAGGTTGGCGATATTGACATCGCTGCCGTCGATGATCAGGCCGATGGAGCACTGCCTTTTTTCAGCCAGGCAGCGGGAGAGATCGGCGGGAATGACGATGATCTCCTTAATTTTTTGCTGGCGCAGCATTTTCTCGGCAGCGGCCAGGGATAGGGTGCCGTGTCCATTATTGCCGCGAGTGCGGATAACGAAGATGCGATTGGCGGCAAAGGCCTGGACCAGCTGCTTGGACAGCCGGCTCTGGGAAAGATCGATGACCGCGGCGTCGATGCGGTTCAGGTCATACGAGACCGAGTAGCCGAGAATGAAGATCATGACCAGCGGGATGAAGAAAACCATGGTCAGGCTGCGCGGATCACGCATGATATGAAAGAATTCCTTGACAATGATAGCCTTAATTCTGCCCATGTTCTTGGATGGCATCCTTGAAGAGCTCTTCGATATTCACTTTTCCCTTTTGCCGCAGCAGTTCTTCCGGTTCGCCGCAGGCGACAATCTCGCCGTTATGGATGATGATGATGCGGTCGCAGTATTCGGCCTCGTCCAGATTATGGGTAGAGACCAGCAGGGTCTTGCCATGCTTTTTTAGCCCGTATAACTCGTTCCAGAAAAGCCGGCGCGCTTCGGGATCGACCCCCGAGGTCGGTTCGTCGAGCAGGATGATCTCCGGTTCGGGCATGAGGCAGACGAACAGGGCCACCTTCTGGCGGATGCCGGGCGGGACGTCCTGGATCTTTTGCCCCAGGATATCGGAGGCGACCTGCTCTTCCATCCGGGCCATATGCAGGCGCAGTTCAGCGGGCGGCAGGCCGGATATGCCGCCGAAAAATTCGATATTCTCCATGGCCGTCAAAAGCGGGTAGAGCGAGAATTTTTGCGACATGTAACCCAGTTTTTTCTTTATGGCGGCAAGATGCTTCCGGTTGTCCAGGCCGCCGATCAGGACCGTTCCGGAGGTGATCTTCAGCAGGCCGGTGATCATCTTGATGGTAGTCGTTTTGCCGGCGCCGTTCGGCCCCAGGAAACCGACGATTTCCCCCGGAGCCACGGTAAAGGAAATTCCCTTCACGGCCTGGAAATGGCCGAAATTTTTGGACAGATCACTTACGGTAATGGCCGCCAGGGCGGGTGCGCTCATTGCCGCCTCTCATAATAAATGTACATGTCTTCCAGGGTCGGTTTTTCCTCCACCATTTCAAGGTGCGGGATCTGGCGGCCTAAGTTTTCGGAGCCGGTCTGCATGTAGCGGATGAATTTGCCGCGCATGTGTACCTGGCCTCCAAGGCCGGGTATGGCGGAGATGCGCGCCATCACTTCAAAAATATTGCCGCGCGGCAGAATGCGGAACAGGCGCGCCGGGAATGAATCCCGCAAGCCGGCGATCGAATCCTGGCGCATGACTCGGCCGTTCTTGATGAGCACGATATTGTCCCCTTTTTCGGCTTCATCGAGGTAGGGAGTTGACATGACGATCGTCTTGCCCTCGTTCTTCAGGGCTTCGATGATAACAAAAAATTCGATGCGCGACAGGGGGTCGACGCCGGTGGTCGGCTCGTCCAGAATGATCAGCTCCGGTGAGGAGAGCAGGATCGTCGACAGGGCCAGCTTTTGCTTCATGCCACCGGAAAGGGCGCCGGCGCGACGCTTGCGAAAAGGGCTCATCCCGGTCCTTTCCAGTAGGCGTTTCTTGAGCTCTTCGCGCCTCGGCAGCGGCACCTGCTGGATGGCGGCGAAAAAGTTCAGATTCTCCTCCACGCTCAGGTCGGTGTAGAGAGAAAACCTTTCGGGCATGAATCCACAGATCGAGGTGATCCGGGAATAGTCGCTGCCAATATCTTCTCCGTTCAGTAATATCGTTCCGGAATCCTTTTTGACCAGTCCAACCAGCATCTTGAAAATGGTCGATTTGCCAGCGCCGTCAGCTCCGGTCAGAATGGTGATGGCCGCTTTTTTAACGGCCAGGGTGACATTGTCCACGGCCTTGATGGCGGCAAACGACTTGGAAACGTGCTCCAGACTGACCATCGTTTTTTTGCCTTATTTATTAAAAATCACGGTGACAGGCATGCCGATTTTGAAAACCTCGATGTCGCGTTCGAGCCGGACTTTTACCTGATACAGCAGGGCTTGGCGTTCTTTTTCGGCGACGATGTACTTGGGAGAAAACTCAGCCTTCCTGCCGAAGGTGGAAATCCGGCCGGAAAAAGAGCGTTCCTCCATGCCATCGACAATGATCCTGGCCTGCTGGCCGAGTTTCAGCGCGGCGATTTCCTTCTCCTCAATGAATACGTCGACGAACAGGCTGGACAGGTCCAAAATATCAGCCAGGGCCACACCAGGGAAAACGACCTCTCCAGGGCTGATAAAGGTCTCCAGCACCACTCCGGAAACAGGAGCGCGCAGCAGCAAGTCCCGTTCGGCCAGGTCCAGCGCTTGGCGCTTGTTGGCGATCCGCGCTTTCTGGATCTGCAACGCTTCCAGGGATTTGTCCAGCTCACAGAGCGAAGTCTGCGCGTCCTTCTGCTGCAAGCGCGATTTTTCCAGCTGCTCGCCTGATATGGACTGGTTCTGCTTCAAGCGCTCGAAACGCTGGACCTGCTTCTGCCAGTAGCCAAGGTTGGCCTTGAGCAGTTGCCGCTTTTCTTGGGTCCGGGTCTCGCTGTTGACGATCTCCCTTTCGCTTAAGGACAGTTCCTCCAGACCGTTGCGGACTTTGTCGCGGTTGATCTCAGCGATCAGCTCCCCCTTGTTCACGGCCTGGCCTTCCTGGATCAATAGCCTGTCCAAGGTTCCTGCCGCCAGGGCCTTGACGCTGGCGATCTCGCCGTCGACCACGCCGGGCGCCCGGATCTCACGGTCATTTTTCCCGCAGGAATAAAAAAACATTAGTAATAGCAGGAGCGTCGCCATTTTTTTCATTCTTCCTCCTCGCATTTTCCGATCAAGGTGTCTATGTTGACCTTGAGCATTTCCATCTGCGTGAACAGTTCTTCCCGGTTGGAAAGGTATCTTTCCTGATTGGTCATGGCCGCCAGCAAGTCGGTATGGTCGATCTGGTTTTCTTCGTAAAGTTCTTCTTTCAGGCGGATATCCTCCGCGGCGTTGGCGGATAGGTTGTCCAGCAGGACAAGTTTTTTCTCCAGGTTTTCTTTATATAGAAACAACTGGCGCAAATTCTTTTCGCTTTCACGGATAAAGTCGGCACGCTGGTTCTCCAGCTTGCGGCCAGCGATGTCGGCCAAGCTCTTGTCACGGCCCCCCTTGTTCCAGTTGAAAACGGGCATGGTGACGCTCAGCCCCCCCTGGACGTAGAAGGTCCACTGGTCTTTAAAAAAATTCTGGCCCGGACGGCCGTAATGCAGTTCGGCGAAAGCACTGAGCTGGGGAAGGTAGGCACCGGAGATCGATTTTTTCTGTATCTGGATGATGCGCGTCCTCTCGTCCAATGATTTCAGTAACGGATGACCGGCCAGGAAATATTCACGGGCCGAGTCGAATGATTCATTTTTCGTCACGGGTTGGGAATCCACATCCTGCGGATCATAGCTGCAAAGACTGTCGAAATGGACGGCCTCAGCCGCGATCAATTGCTCCAGGTCCATGACACTCAGTTTGATTTCGTCGGCTTTGGCTCTCGTTTCCAAAAGGTCGGATTTTTTCACCAGTTCTTCCGTGTAAAGATTTTCCATTTTTTGCAAATGCAGGTTCAGATTGGAGAGGAGAAAATTCAATGAATCCCGCTTTTTGCAGAACAGGAGGTAATTGAAATAGGAAGACTTGACCTTTCCGGCCAATTCGATCTTTTTTAGCCGGGTCAGGTCCTTTTCCGCCAGCCCCCGGATGGCTTCAATCTTCACAGCGTTGCTCAAGCATCCGCCGCTATAGAGCGGCTGAACCAATGACATTTTCAGATCGAAATTGTCGTTGGGGGCAGAAAGGACAACCGTTCCAGGGGGAATGTCCGCGCTGATCGGAAAGGGGAAATCGGAAATTTTGACCTCCACCTTGTCCGAAGTGTAGCGGTAACTGCCGTTGAAAAAGACGGAAAAATATTTTTGCCGCAGCGCCGTCAGCCCGGCGATGGAGGCGGCCTCTTCTTCCAACTTTTGGCTGTCCAAGCCGCGGCTGATGGTCCAAGCGCTGACCACGGCCTTGGACAATGTCACCTTGGCCGGAAGCACGAAAACGACAGCCCATAAAACGAAAAAAAATAATTTTTTCATTTCAGCATCCCCCGTTGTAAGATATTGACTACGCTGGCGATTCGTTTGCGGTAAAAATCCTCGTTGTTTTCGACCGTGATGCCCGAAATTGCCTCGACCATCGGTTTGCCTACGAATGAAAAAATAGACAAAGCAATGATATTCATCATGAAATGCAGCGGATCAGCTTCGGAAATCAATCCCTGGCTGTACCAACGTTTAATCAGCACAAGAAGTGGATGGGTTTTATAAGATATTTTTTCGTGAACAATCTCAGCCATGGCGGCGGTAACGTTTTCCGGGTTATGAATCAGGTCAAAGACCATGATGCGCACCAAATCGGGATGGCGGGCAATAAAGCGGATATAGATTTCTGGAAATTTTTCCAGTAAAAGGCCGGGTGTCAGCTGTCGAGAAACAAAGCGACCGATTTCGCCGAAAATTTCACTGAATACTCCAAAAAGAACGGTCCGGTAAAGGTTGTCTTTAGAGGAAAAGTAATAAAAAAGCATGGCCTTGTTGATGGTAGCACCGCGGGCAATGGCTTCCATACGCGCTCCTGCATAGCCCCGGGCAGCGAATTCTTTTTGCGCGGCCAGCAGGATTCGCTCCTTGGTTTCAAGGTTATTTTTTTTCATATAACCAACCATTTGGTTTAACCATGTGGTTAATATAATATCATTTTATTTTTTTGTCAACAACTATTTCCAATTTTCCCAAAGATAAAAAACATTCCATGCTATAATCAGGCCCGGATGCGCAAAAAAAATATTTTCCTGCTGCTTTTATTTCTGACCGCTTGGCCTTTTTCCCAGAAAGCCGCCGGTTGGGAATGGCAATTCTCTCTTGGCCCCTGGACGCTCGAGCCATGGACATCACCGGTCGAACGCGAGGCGCAGCAAATGGTCAGCGAAGAGGCGGGACGCCTGCTCGCTCCCCTTCTCTCCGAATTCACCATCTTGGCATTCGAACCACACATCGAATTGCGCTCACACGGCTGGTCCGCGACCGCCGGCTGCTGGCGCCGCCTGAGGGGCGACCGGCTCGCATTGGGGTTTTCAGCCAGTTATCTCAATTTTTCATTGCCATTCACCCTTACGGACGAGCGGGATATTTACTTTGGAGATTTCGCCATCGCTCGGATCAGCACCAGCGGTCAGGGACAACTCGACCTGCGCACATTCATGCTGGGAGCTCACGGACGCTGGCGGGTTTTGCAGTCGGCCCGGATCGCTGTTTACACCGGGCTGGGCCTGACCCTGCTCAAATTCAGCGGCGACTTGCACCTGCCGCTCACGGCCAGCGTGCAATCATTCCTGGGCACGGTCGAACTGCACAAAATCGAGGATCGGACGCTGGCGGAGCTCAGGGCCGAAAACACAGATATTCCGGCCTGGGTCCTGTCGCCGTCCCTATCCGTATCAATGCACTACAGTCTCGGTGACCGAAGCCGGCTGTTTATCGAACTCAGCCTGTCGCAGGGAACTTTCCTGGCAGCGGGGGTATCATTGGGCCGCTGATCTTCTCTGCGCTTAAAATTTAACTCCCAGCATAAACGTCAAGGCAGTTACTTTCATGTATTCGTCCGGATCTGGTTCCTTGATTAGATTCGACAGGCCAAGTAGGTAGCGGGCTTCCAGGAGCAGGTTCATGCCCCCGGCCTGCAGCTCGACGCCGCCGCCGAAAACCAGGCCATATACAAGACGATTGACGTGGTCGGTTATATCCTCTTCGGTGTCGGTGCCGGCCGCGTCCGTGAGCACGACTTTCTGGTTCAGCAGATAACCGACCTCGCCCCCGGCCAAAATATACGGTGTCGTGCCCGGCAGGAAACGTATTTTTATCATGACCGGCAGGGTGACGGCAGTTCCTGAAAGCGTAATTCTTTCTTTGAGAGCAGGGTCAACGGCTTTCAGGACCGCTCCGCCCGGCCTGTAGAGCAGGTCTATCTCAAAAGCGAGCATGCCGCCGCTTTCATATCCCAGGCCGCCCATGAACCCCATTTTCGACGTTTTCTTTGCCTCCGGGGGAATGGTATCAGAAAGATTCAGGTTGCTCATGGACAAGCCGCCCATTAACTTGATTCCGCCTTTGGCAAACTTCTTATGTGCACGGAGCTTGGATAATTCTCGGCGAACGGCGGCGCGAGGTTTTACTTGCGTTTCCTCTTCATCCTCCCCGCTCACTTCGACCACGGTATTGTGGACATAGCCGGTGACCTCTTTTCCGGATTCATCATTCACGTTCACTTCATACCAGGTTCCTTCCTTGCCGGAGACTTCCAGCACGGTGCCGATCGTTACCTTGGCGATGAACGGAGCCGAGGCGTCAGGCTCAGAACGGATGTTCGCTATCTGGACCTTCACTTTCAATGTCGTCTTTTCAGCGGCCAGCAGGAAGCCGCCCAGTACCAGGATGGAAGCCAGCGCCAAAATAATATTTCTTTTCATCGCCTCTCCTTTTTACAGATAAATTTCATTAACTTGCAGAAAAAACGTCAAACACTTAAAAACCGGGCGTCTTGGGCTTGCCTTTAAAACCGGAACCCGAGCGTCGCGCCCAGAATCATGTTTTCGAACAGGCTGTCGAAAGCCATGAGCGCGTAGGCGGTGAGCTTCACCCCCGTGGCGACGAGCCCGGCATTCAGCTTCAGCAGAAAATCGGTCGAAACAGACGGGCCGCTGCTGATTACGATGGGCTTGGCCACCCCGCCGCCGACGAAAAGAGGACCGGCAGTAAAGTTTAGAATGGCCGCCGGGTACAGGATAAACTCCTTGAATTCGAAACCGCTGCCGACCAGTATTACCTCGGGGCTGAGCATCAGCACCTTTCCGAACTGAATGTCGAGTTCTGCCCCGGTGCTCCAAAAGAACGGATCGAAATTGAAAGACTCGTCGGTCTGGGCGCCGAAATTGAACCCGAAGTGTATGCTGCTGCCGGCGCTTTCGCGCTCATACTGCCGGCGATAGGTGGGTCGGGGTTGTACATATTCTTCTTCCTCTGCTGGCTCCTCTGCTTGGGCCTCTGCTTTCTCTTCATTTTCCCCGCCAACGACTTCGACCACCGAATCACGGATGAAACCGGTGACTTCCTTGCCGGACGGATCGTTCACGTAGACTTCGAACCAGTCCCCGGCACGGCTGGCGACCCCCAAAAGAGTTCCAATCGGCACCCGGGCGACGATCGGGGTCGCAACGTCAGGCTCGGAACGGACGTTCGCCGTCTGGACCTTCACCTTGACGATCATTCTATCTTTGGCCGGCATCGCGCTGCGGGCCTTTTCCACTTCCTGTTTGGCGACAACGGCGGGCTTCTCTTCCACTTTCTCCGTTTCTTCCGTTTTCTCCGTTTCCTCCGCTTCCCCGCCGCTCACTTCGCCCATGGTGCTGTGGATAAAGCCGTAAACCTCTTTGCCGGACGGATCGTTCACGCCCACTTCATACCAGACGCCTTCCTTGCCGTAGACTTTCAAGACCGTGCCGGCCGTCACCTTGGCGATGACCGGCGCCGAGGAGTCGGGCTTGGAACGGACATTCGCCGTCGGGACCTTCACCTTCAAGGTCGTCCCTCCTTCGGCCATCAGCAGACCGCCCATTACCAGAGCAAAAAGAAATATCAGGACAAATTTTTTCTTCATCTTCCCTCCTTATTATTTATTTGGAAATTCTCATTTCCATTCAACTCGGTCGCGAACCCGTCCGCAGCGGACGCAAGCTCTCGCCGTCAAAAACGGAACCCGAGCGTCGCGCCCAGGGCCATATCCTTGAACAGGCTGTCGAAGGCCATGAGCGCATAGACGGTGAGCTTCACGCTCTGGGCGACGAGCCCGGCGTTCAGCTTCAGCACAAAATCGGTCGGAACAGACGGGCCGCTGCTGATTACGATGGGCTTGGCCACTCCGCCGCCAATGAAAAAACTGCTGGCGGTGAAGTTCAGGATGGCGGCCGGGTAGAGGATGAATTCCTTGAACTCGAAGCCGCTCCCGACCAGAATCACCTCGGGGCTGAACATCAGGAATCTGCCGAAATGGAAATCCAATTCGGCGCCGACCGTCCATTGGAAAGGATCGAAGGAGAAGCTGTCATCAGTCAAGGCGCCGAAATTGAGCCCGAAGCGTATGGCGTTGCCCGCGCTACCGCTCGAAGACCCCCGTTGATAGGCTGGGCCAGACCTGTCATATCCCGTTTCCTCCCCTTCATTACCGCCGATGACTTCGACCACCGTGTTGCGGATGAAGCCGGTGACTTCTTTGCCGGACTGGTCGCTGACATTGACCTCGAACCAGTTACCGGTCTGGCTGGCGACCGCCAATAGGGTTCCAGCCGGGATCCGGGCGATGATCGGGGCCGAAGCGTCGGGCTCGGACCGGACGTTCGCCATCTGGACCTTCACTTTTATGATCACGTCTTCCTTGGCCAACAGCGCGCCGCCCAGAACCAGGGCAAAAAGCAACCCCAAGATGACTTTTCTTTTCATGGATCCTCCTCGATAAAAATTCTATTCACTTGGCGAAAAAATGTCAACTATATAAAAACCGAGCGGCTTCCGATCGTTGTTAAAACATGAAACCGAGACTTGCACCCACCAGCATGTCTTTAAAAATATTGTTGAAAGGGGTGATCAGGTAGGCAGTGAGTTTTAAAGACCTGGTCAGGAACCCGGCGTTCAATTTCAGGGCCACGTCGGTAATGGCAGTCGAAGTGCCGCTGCTGAGATAAAAACCCTTGGTCAAACCGCCGCCGACAAAAAAACTACTGGGGGTAAAATTCAGGATAACAGCCGGGAAGAGTAAAAAATCCTTGAATGCGGTACCACTTCCGACCAGTATCACTTCAGGGCTGAGCATCAGGGCATTGCCGAATGGCAGATCAAGTTCCGCGCCGACTGTCCAGTAGAACGGATCGAATGTGAATGATTTGTCGGTCATTGTGCCGAAGTTGAGCACGAAACTCAGTGAATTGCTCTCGGCATAAATACCCGAAACCAGCAGCAACCCAAACAACATAATCAATATTTTTTTCATGAATCCTCCTTTTGATCGCAGGGATTGTAGAATAAAAAAAAATTAAAATCAAGAGCAAGCAAATCAAATTGGAAAATTGTCGGCCGGACATACCCAGAACGGTGGGCGGCCCCTGATCCGGCGCCCGGATCGCGTTAATTGTCCAGGCGGTCGAGGAGCAGCTTGAGAATGAAACGGGCCGCGGACTTATGATTGCCCTGGGCGCGGATGGCCGGGCTGACGCACGACGGGCAACCGCTCGGGCACGGGCAACTTTCAATGATCTCCAGCGCCTTTTCGAGCAGGGCCTTGCCTTTATCGTACAGCGTTTCGGAAAAGCCGACCCCGCCTGGGTACTTGTCGAAAATGAAAATATTGGGCTCGAAGCGGTTGGCGAAGGTCATGTCGGCCCTAAAGGTCCCCGAAGAGGGGGCCTGGTTGCGCAGCATGTTTTTCAGCGTCCCGGGCTGAAGCGGGTCCTTGCTCAAGTTGTCCTCGATGGCCACGCCGACATCACGCACGTCACAGAGCAGGATCACCGGGCTGATCTGCTTCATCAGATAGGCGATACCGGCCACGGCCTCGATCTTCTCCTCGTTGGAAAAATCGAGGCTTTGCAGCACGTCGTTGCGCACCGTCAGCCAGAAGGCGGTGGTATGCATCTCCTGCTGCGGCAGCTGCAGCTCGCCGGCGCCGACGTTTTCCATGGTAAAGAACTTCAACTTCTTGAAGCCGACCACCTGGGAGAAAACATGGACGTCACCATAGGAAATGGTATGGTTTTTCAGCCTCGTCTCGTCGAAAATATCGAGGACCTTGATCTTGGTGTAGGTGATGGAATCAGTGTAATAATCGGCGTTGGATCGGGTCAGGAAAGCCTTGCGGTTCTCGTAATCAAGCTCCTCGACCACGTATTGCTCGCCTTCGAGGATATAGATCGCCTTGGGATGGAGCGTTTCCAATGCATCGCTGAACCCGACCTCGGCGATCACCCGCTCCCCTTCCGTGCGGTCAACCACCACGAAGTTGTCCGAGGTGATCCGGTTCAGGCTGACGGCGTCGGCCGGGTAGCCTTCCTCGGTCCAGAACCACTTGTCGTCCTTGCGCAGCAGCACCTGGTTTTCCGTCAGGTAAGAAAGGATCTCCTCCAGATTCTCGGAGCCGTATTCGTCGCCCTTGGCGAAGGGCAGCTCGAAAGCCGCGCACTTGATATGGTCCATGAGCACGGTCAGGTTGTCGGCGTTGATGCGCCCCATTTCCGGGGACTGGCCGCTGAAGTATTCGGGATGGTTGACGATGTACTGGTCGATGGGCATGGAGGAGGCGACCAGCACGCCGAGCGAACGGCTGCTGCGCCGGCCGGCCCGACCGATGCGCTGCCAGGTGGAGGAGATCGACCCCGGATAGGAGGCCAGGACCACGGCGTCGAGCGAGCCGATATCGATGCCCAGCTCCAGGGCGTTGGTCGAGACCACCGCCTTGATCTTGCCGTCACGCAGACCCTTTTCGATCTCGCGGCGCATCCTGGGCAGGTACCCGCCGCGGTAGCCGCGCACCGTCCCTTTCTCCTGGACGGTCTTTTCGAAATCGTTCTTCAAGTACTTGACCAGGATCTCGGTGATCAGGCGCGAGTTGGCGAAGGTGATGACCTGCAGGCCGGCCTTGAGCAGGATGCCGGCGATCTCGCGGCTCATGGAGACGTAGGAGCGGCGGATGCCCAGCGAACGGTTGACCACCGGCGGGTTAAAGAAAACCAGGAATTTTTCGCCGCGCGGCGCCCCGTTCCTGTCGACCAGGACCACTTTTTCCTCGATCAGTTTCTCGGCCAGCTCGGCCGGGTTGGCGATGGTGGCCGAACTCATGATGAAGACCGGCCGGGTGCCGTAGAAGGCGCAGATCCTTTTCAGCCGGCGCATGACGTTGGCCACGTGCGAACCGAAGACGCCGGTGTAGTAATGGAGCTCGTCGATGACCACGTACTTCAGGTTTTCGAACAGGCTGGCCCACTTGGTGTGGTGAGGCAGGATGCCCGAATGCAGCATGTAGGGGTTGGACAGGACGATCTGGGCCTGCTTGCGGATGGCCTGGCGCATGGTCTGCGGCGTGTCGCCGTCGTAGGTGTAGAGGCCCAGCTTGTCGCCCAAGGCCTTGTTCAAATCGAACAGCTCGGCCAGCTGATCCTGGGAGAGGGCTTTGGTCGGAAATAGGTACAAGGACTTGGCTGACGGGTCGCGGGTCAATGCGTCCAGGGCGGCGGCGTTGTAGATCAGCGTCTTGCCCGAAGCGGTCGGCGTGGCCACCACCGTGTGCCGCCGCTGCAGGACATTCTCCAGGGCCTCGGCCTGGTGGGAGAAGAGGCGCTCGATGCCGCGCTTTTTGTAGACAGCGACGACCTCCGGCGCCAGCCGTTCCGGGAATGGGCAGAACTCGCCGCTGGAAGCGTCGATTTTGATCAGGCGCAGCTCGGTCTCGACGTCGTTTTTTAACTTGAACAACTCCTGGAGCGCCCGCTCGACCTTGATGTTTTTATCGTCGTCCATGGCTGGAAAATAGCATAATTAAGGGGAATAGTAAATCGTTATGCGTGAACGAACTCAACGGTAATTCGTTATGCGTTATGTGAAAGGAGAAGAATCAGCAAGAAATATAACTATTTCTCTTTCTCGTCACGCATAACGCATTACGCATAACGAAATACTCCAGCTTCCTTACTTCACGCCCAGGATTTCTTGAATCATCTTCACGAATCCCTGGCGATCCAGGGCGCCGTGGGCCATCTGCGGCTGGCCTGTCTTGGGAATGAACATCAGGCTGGGGATGGTCATGATGCCGAAGGCGGTGGAAAGTTCCTGCTCCTTGTCGGTGTTCACCTTGTACATATCGACTTTGCCCTTGTATTCTAAAGCCAGTATTTCCAGTATGGGCGAGACCATCTTGCAGGGTCCGCACCAGTCGGCATAGAAGTCGATGATGGCGGGCAGGTTGCCCTGGAATTCCCATTCCTTTTTTTTCTCGTAATCAAATATTTTCTCGCTGAACGTTTTCTTGCTCAGTTCTTCCATTTCGACTCCTTAGAGCCTTATAGTAAATTCAAAATTTGTCGTCTTTTTTAGGACAAATTTTAGAATTTACTATCCAGGCTCTTATCTCCCCTTACCGGGGACTTCGCAGCTCTGCTGGGTTAGGACTCCGCTATTTTAAACTTTTCATAAAGTCAAATCAAGGGCGCGGCGCCAGTCCTCGGGCAGGAAGCTGACCGTGACCTTCCTGCCGCTGGCCGGATGGCGGAACGCGTATTGGAAGCACAGGAGCCAAAGCCCGCTTCCCTCGGCGGCATGGCCGTAGCGCACGTCGCCTTCCAGGGGAGCCACATGCTCCTGGAAATGGCGGCGGATCTGGTGGGTGCGGCCGCTTTGCGGGAAAACCAGGAAAAAATAGCGGCCCACCCTTTCACGGCAAAAGCGGATGTAGGTCAGGGCCGGCTTGCTCCTTCCCTGCCACTCCAGATTGGAACGGATGATGTAGGAGGGCCGCACGTCCGGAAAAACCCTGGTAGCAGCCAGGTAGCGCTTGCGGACCTGGTGGTGCTGGAATTGCCGGTGCATGGCGATCTCGCTCTTTTTGTTCTTGGCGAAAAAAACCAGCCCCTGGGCCGGCAGGTCGAGGCGGTTGATGGGCGCCGCTTGGTAGCGGATCCCCTGCCCGGCGTAATATCCTTGCACGCCGTGCAGCAGGTTGTCGATATCGCTGTACGGTGTGGGCTGCACCGGCACGCCGCCCTTTTTATAAACCACCAGCAGCTGCTCGTCCTCGAACTGAATGTCTCCGGGAAGCAGCCGATACTCTTGTATGGAAAATTTCGGCCGGTCGACGCGCAGCAGCTGGCTGGAGATGTTCATGTTTTCGTTTTTCAGGCGCACTTTGCCTTCGCTGTCCCAGACGCTGCCCTGCAGGATCAACTGCCTTGCCGCTTCGGGATCGACGTGCAAATGTTTCTCTAAAGCAGCGCCTAAAGTCAGGCTCTGGCCCGCCTTGAGGCGGATGAAAAATCTTTGCAAATTTTTGTAAGGCACGGGCGTTGCTTTCATCAAAGCGATTGTAGCCTTGCTCCCCGCCCCTGTCAATTGCCGGCGCTTTGCAAACCCTTTTTATATTACCAGTAGTTGACATATATGCAAACTAATTGTATCATTTATTCATGATAAAAAATAATCATTTCAGCGCCCGGCAATATGTCGAATTGTTTCATCTGCTGTTTTTGGCTCAACTGGGTCAAAAATTGGACAAAAGATATTATGCCCTGAAAGGCGGATGCAATTTGCGCTTCTTTCATAAAAGCCTCCGCTATTCCGAAGATATCGACCTCGATCTGCAGGACATTTCCCCCGAAAAAATCGTTGCCGTCATGGATGCGATTCTGACTTCGCAGCCCTTTGCCGACATCCTCCTCGTTCATGGCATAACGGTCGGAAAATGGTCGAAGCCAAAGCAAACCGACACCACCCAGCGTTGGAAAATTGCCCTGGCCGTCAAGGATTCGGATATGACGCTGCCGACCAAGGTGGAATTTTCCAGAAGAGGCATGACTTTGAACACCTCGTTCGCAGCCATCGATCCTTTGATCGTCAAGTTTTACCAACTCACCCCGCTCCTGCTCAACCATTACGATGCCCATGCGGCCTACGAGCAGAAAATCGCCGCCCTGCTAAACAGGAAGGAAACGCAAGCACGGGATGTTTTTGATATAAACCAGTTATTGAATTCGGGCGTGGACCCGGCCCTTTCGTCCCGGGATCTGCAGGAGCGGCTCCAACAGGCAATCGACAATATCTTGTCCATCACCTTTCCGGTATTTAAAAGCCAGGTCCTGACATTCCTCAATCCCGATTATCAACGACAATACGATTCCGAGGAAGTTTGGCACGACCTGCTTTTGAAAATAGTCGAACGTCTTGAAAGGCAAGTACGATGAAACTAATCGACGCCTACGCCAGGCTAAAGGAATTGCCGACGTCCGTTTTCAGAACCCACGACCTGATGGCCCACCTGCGCGTGAACAAGGTGAACGCCAGCACCATCCTGGCCCGCTTCGAGCAGGCCGGCCACCTGATCCGCCTGAAGCGCGGCCTGTGGGCTTTTCCCGAGAAAATCGATCCTCTCGCTTTGGCCGAGCACCTTACTTATCCCTTTCCCGCCTACATCTCCCTGCAAAGCGCCCTTTTTTTTCACGGCATGATTTCGCAAATCCCGGAAACGATTTTTGTCGTGTCCCCGGCCCGGACGCGAATCTACAGGACAAGGCTGGGAATTTTTTCCATCCATCATGTCTCCCCCTCCTTCTTCTTCGGATTCACCGCCATGCCTTCGGGATGCAATATGGCAAAACCGGAAAAAGCGCTCCTCGATTTTTTTTACCTGAGCCCGGCAAAATCAAATCTGTTCCACTCTCTTCCCGAAGTCGACTTGCCCGCCGCGTTCAGCTTGCCAACGGCCAGGCGGATGATCCGGCAGGCCGGCCATTCGCGCCGCATCACCATGCTGGAAAAAAGGTTTGCCGACTTCCTTTCCAGGCATCAAGGCAATTCCGACCGTCTTGAAGTTCCGGGGAATCATTGAAATAGCAATCTTTTCCGATTTCCATTACCTGGCATGTCCCGTTCGCATCATGATTTTCACAAAAGGAAAAAGATGGCGAAATGAACATTTTCACTTTTTCACAGTCCGTTCTGCTTTTTGAGAAAACAAATTGTATTTAACAAGTCAATTCTGAATAAATTAATTCTTGATCCTTGAAAAGCAAAAGTAATTCATTCCAATTCGTTGCAACTTTTGGCATAAACACTTCAACTTTTTGGTTATTCTTTAAATAATCAATGTGATCACTTTTAAATAATTGAATAAACCCTCTTTCTATCTCAAGTAAATGAATGTGTTTACTAATTCCCTCAACCGGATATTTTATTAAAAATTGACTTAAAGTCGTTATTAACATTCGTCCATATCCACCAGGATCTCCTGCTTCTCCTGGGAGTATAGACCCGAGTTCTTCAAAAGTGTTTTGAAGTTCTTTTTTATATTTCTCTATACTTGCTCCACTTCCAATACTATATATCCCAAAACCATCGGTATATATTTCAGGAAGAAAATTAGGTGATCTTAATATAATGGTGTATACCTTTGCCCATCCTTTAATTCCCACATCTATATCTGGTGAGACTCCATTCAATAAAATATGTACGCCAGAATCATGTATATTCGATTCCAAATAAATTTTTTTAGCCCTTCTATACCAATTTTCTGACACCCATAATGGATCACAAATTTTATTTCTATTTTTTAGAAATAGAAATTTATTTAAATCTTCAATCAACTTAAAACCTAAAAATACATTTCCAGCAAATCCGGCTCCAATATTATTACAAACAGGATAAACCTTTTGAATTATATCTGCCGTTGCTTTGGTTGGAGATGTTACGCAAATATCTGAAATAATAATACCATAACCAAACATTGTATTGGCACTTATCACCCATGCCATCCCTGACCTCCACTATCAAAAAATCAGGTCTCTACTGTCCTAATAAAGTTAAATTAAGAGTCGGCGCTCCAATCAGGTAAAATTGTTTTTTCCCCAAAACTATCTCTTACAAAAAAGAAGGCCGACAAGGTATATTCTATCACATTTTTTAGACAAATATTAAATTTGATTCTCCATCGAAACAGTTCAACATCGAAGTGGACAGTTCCGGGGACAAGAAAGAGGCAAAAAGGGACGCCCCTGTCAACGGCAACCTGATGGAGGTTTTCTGTTTTCAGTATTGAGAATATCATTCTTCAATAAAATGTAAGGGCAGTTCGCATATCGCCACGGTTTCCCTTCCCAGTATTGAACCCCTACGGTCCACAACGATTTCTTATGGAACCCCCTTCTTGCCATTATTGAACCCTCACGAATCTTTTTTTCTCTTACTAATTTCTTGACAAACAGTCGTTAATAATTTATAAAATGTCTTTGATCAAAAATGATACACTCCTATTTTTAAATCATGATAAGTGAAACACATGGAGAATTGATAATGACCAACATGCGCAGCTACGAAGAAGAGATCAAGGACTTCAACTGGGCCATTTCGGAAAAGGAACTCGGCTATAAGGCCGGCGACGTCATCAACATCGGTGAATTCTGCAGCGACCGCATCTGCCGCATGGGCAAGGGTGAAAAGCCGGCCCTGGTCTGGGAAGGCCATGCCGGTGAAGTGAAAAAATACACCTTCAACGACCTGCGCCTGCTGACCAACGCCATCTCCCAGTTCCTGAAAAATCTCGGCCTGCAACCCGGCGAACGCATCTGCCTGTTCATGGACAAGGTCCCCGAGCTTTACTTCGGCTTCCTGTCCATTTTGAAAATGGGCGGCATCGCCCAGCCGCTCTTCTCGGCCTTCGGCGCCGAATCGCTGCTCACCCGCCTGGCCGACGCCGGCACCGCCGCCATCCTCACCCAGAAGAAACACGTGGCCAAAGTGCGTGCCCTCCTCCCCGACATGCCCGGGCTGCGCCACGTCATCATCGTCGACGACGACGCCAGCAAGCCGCTGCGCGAACGCGAAGTCGCCCTGCACATGGAGAAGGAGCCCCGGCTGGAGAGCTTTCCCATCTATCCCGCCAAGGCCGAGACCCCCTCGGTCCTGCACTACACATCCGGCACCACCGGCAAGCCCAAGGGCGCCCAGCATGTCCATTATGCGCTCATCTCGCAATACATCACCTCCAAGTTTGTCTTGGACCTGAAAGAGGACGACATCTACTGGTGCACCGCCGACCCGGGCTGGGTCACCGGCACCTCCTACGGCATCATCGGCCCCTGGGCCAACGGCGTCACTCAATGCGTCCTCGACGCCGGCTTCAAGGCCGAATCGTGGTACCGCTTCATTGAAAAATACCGCGTCAGCGTCTGGTATTCGGCGCCCACCGCCATCCGCTCGCTGATGAAGGAGGGCGATGAGATCGTCAAGAAATTCGACCTCTCCTGCCTCCGCCATCTCTGCTCAGTCGGCGAGCCGCTGAACGCCGAAGCGGTGCTGTGGTCGAAAAAAGTCTTCGGCCTGTTCTTCCACGACACCTTCTGGCAGACCGAGACCGGCAGCATGATGATCAGCAATTACCCGACCATGAAGATCAAGCCCGGTTCCATGGGCAAGCCCTTCCCGGGCATTACCGCCACCGTGGTCGACTTGAAGACCCATCAGCCGATCCAGAGAGCGGGCATTGTGGGTTTGATCGCCATCAAACCCGGCTGGCCTTCCATGTTCCGCACCTACTGGAAGAACGAGGAAACCTATAAAAGCAAGTTCAAGAACGGCTGGTACATCTGCGGCGACCGCGCCTCGATCGACGAGGACGGCTATTTCTGGTTCGTCGGCCGCGACGACGACGTGATCAACACCGCCGGCCACCTGGTCGGCCCCTTCGAGATCGAGTCGGCGCTGCTCGAGCACGAATCAGTGGCCGAATCGGCCGTCGTCGGCAAGCCCGACCCGGTGAACATGGAGGTAGTCAAGGCCTTCATCGCCCTGAAACCGGGTTTCCAGGCCTCCAAGGAGCTGGAGCTGGACATCATGAACTTCATTCGCAAGAAGCTCTCGGCCCTGGCCATGCCCCAGGAGATCGAGTTCGTTCCGGGCCTGCCAAAGACACGCTCTGGCAAGATCATGCGCCGCGTCCTGCGCGCCCAGGAATGGGGCGAGGAGATCGGCGACATCTCGACCCTGGAGAACGACTGATCAGGATTTTTTATCTTCTTCCCACTCGTAGAAGTATTTGTCGGCGAAGCGGCGCTTCTCTTCCTGGTACTCGCCGCGGTACCATTTCGCGAGCCGTTTCCTCCGCACCTGGAGCAGGACCGTGCGCAGGAAATACCAGTCGCCGAAGCGGTCGAACTTGCGCATGGAAGTAACGATATGGGCCCGGGGAAGAGTGATGAAGCGCAGGCGGCGGCTTTTGCCGAGGCGCTTCAAACGCTGGGCGAACTCCAAGTCCTCGCCCATGAACAATTTTTCGTTGAAACCGCCCAGCGCCTCGAAATCGCTGCGCCGGCACCAATACGATCCACCGGCCAGCCCGGTAACCCACATGAAAAAATTCAGGATCGCCAACGTAACGACAATCCCCGTTGAGCGTCGGTCCGGACGAATCGGGACTCCGCCGCCAATATATTTCCCGGAAACCAATGCCCGGTCAATCTCAGTCAGCATGTTCTCCGCCATGCGGCTGTCGGCGTCGATGGTAACCAGGACCTCGCCCGCTGCCTGCCGGGCCCCGGCGTTGCGAATCCTGGATAAACTCTTGGCATCCTCATGGACGATCTTCGCTCCCGCTTCGACGGCAATGCGTTCGGTTCCGTCCGTGCAGCGGTTGAGCACAACGATTATCTCCACATCGCCCGGATAAGGTGCTGCCGCCCGCCGAATCGATTCCAGGCAGCCGCCGATGAATTTTTCCTCGTTATGCGCCGGAATGATGATTGAGAATTTCATTTCATGTCCCAGAAAAATATACTTGTTTTCCTGGAGTCAAGTCAACTGCCGGTCCTTTGCTTGGGATTCACAAGTACATCAACTATTGACAATCACCGCATTTCCATGTAAAAAAATATATTCCCAAGTATATTAAGGAGATAAAAATGTCCGAACTTAAAAACACCATCCTCGATTACGTGAAAAAAGAGTACCTGGAGGAAGACGACGACCGCGAGGTCACGTTCAACACGCCGCTGATCTCGGGCGGTATCGTCGATTCCTTTTCGATGGTTTCATTGAAGAGGTTCCTGGAAACCAAATTCAAGATACAGATCCCCGACGCCAAGGCCACCCCGGAAGCGTTCGACTCGGTGGATAACATCATCAAGCTGCTGCAAGAATTCAACATCCGCTAGGCGCACCATGGCATTCAATAACGACATCCGCGCCATTTACCAGCAGGAACTGGAAGGCATCCGCAGCTCCGGGATATTCAAGGAAGAACGCATCATCTGTTCCCCGCAGAACGCCGAGATCGATGTCGAATTCCCGGCCGGCGCCAGCCGCAAGCACGTGATCAACATGTGCGCCAACAACTATCTCGGCCTCTCCTCCCACCCCGACGTGGTCGAGGCAGCCCGGAAAGGACTGGACGTCCGCGGCTACGGCATGTCATCGGTGCGCTTCATCTGCGGCACCCAGGACATCCACAAGGAGCTGGAGAACAAACTGACAAAGTTCCTCGGCACCGAGGACACGATCCTGTTCCCCTCCTGCATGGACGCCAATGCCGGCGTCTTCGAGGCCATCCTCAACGAGCAGGACGTGATGATCTCAGACCGCCTGGTGCACGCTTCAATCGTCGACGGCATGCGCTTGTGCAAGGCCCAGCAGGATACCTTCAAGCACTCCGACATGGGCCACCTGGAAGAAAAACTACAACTCCACGCGGCGGCCAGGGTCAAACTGATCATCACCGACGGCTCCTTCTCCATGGACGGCGACCTGGCCAAGCTGGACCAGATCGTGGCCCTGGCCGAGAAATACAACGCCCTGGTCTTCGTCGACGACTCGCACGCCAGCGGCTTCATCGGCAAGACCGGACGCGGCACCCATGAGCATTGCGGCGTGGTCGGCAAGATCGACATCATCACCACCACCCTCGGCAAGGCCCTGGGCGGGGCTTCGGGCGGCTGCGTCTCCGGGCGGCGCGAACTGGTGGAAATGTGCCGCCAGAAGGCAAGACCCTACCTGTTCTCCAACACCATCCCGCCGGTCGTGGTCTCCGGCGCCATCGCCGTTCTCGACATCATCGCCAAGACCACCGAGCGCCGCGACAAGCTGGAACGCAACACCGCTTTCTGGCGAAAGGGGCTAACCGCAGCCGGGCTGATCATCAAGGAAGGGGAGACCCCGATCGTTCCGGTGATGCTGTTCAACGCCAAGCTTTCCCAGGATTTCGCCAAGGAACTATACGGGGAAGGCATCTACGCCGTGGGCTTCTTCTTCCCGGTCGTGGCCAAAGGCCAGGCGCGCATCCGCACCCAGCTCTCCGCCGCCCATGAGCAGCACCATCTAGACAAAGCCCTAGCCGCCTTCACCAAGGTCGGAGCCAAGTTCAGCATCCTGCACAAGACCAAGCAGCAGATCATCGATCAATTCGGCATGTAACAGCCAAATATCTGCCGGCAGGATTTCCAAGGCAGCTGTTTTTTTTGCGGCGCAAGAACAAAGGCTGGAGTTTCATTTTTCCCAAATTTACCTTTTTTTACCAAAGTAGGCAATTTTTGTTGACAAATGTATGAAATTATCACATTATATATGATTACAGGTGATTGAATATGACCAGAAAAACCTTTGCCATCGACAATGAACTGTTGTCGGCACTGAATTTGTTTGCCAAGAAAGACCAGCGCGATTTTTCCAGTGCCCTGCGCTATGCCCTGAAGATCGGGCTGGCGGCAATCGAAAACCCGGAAATGAACATTGAGGAGATCAAAGATGTTCTGGAAGCCAAGATCGACTACCAGGCCGGCCGCGTGCTGGCGCTGGACATGGACAAAATCTGATGCAGCTGCTTGAAACGGCCAAGTTCAGGAAACAAAGGGAAAGGCTGCACGGAGAGAAGGAAAAGGAATCATTAAAAAAAACCATTCAGCACATTCTGGACGATCCCGCGGCCGGAAAAAAAATGAACGGCGAGCTGATGCCTTTTCACATTTATCGCTGCACGGTTGCCGGCCGTCCGCAACGATTGATCTACCAATTCGCCGCCGACGCGCTGGTCCTTTTCTCCTTCGGACCCAAGCATGTCGCGTTCAAACCCTGAGATATATCTCGATGGCCGTTGTCCCATGTAAGGCCGGCGAACCATATCCGTCAAAATCGGCGGGTGGTTCATACTCTATGAGGTGATTCGCGATGAGTCGCAGCCAACCGGCAACCATGCGCGAAAAAATCGGCCAGCTGCTACTGACCGGCTTCCGCGGCCTGGAGCCCGACGAGCAGTCGCCCATCGCCCGCGACATCCGCGCCGGCCGCGTCGGCGGCGTGGTCCTGTTCGACCGCGACCTGGCCCTGGGAACGGCCGAACGCAATATCCGCTCGCCGCAACAGGTCAAATCACTTATCGCGTTCCTGCAAACCCTGGCCGAAGTCCCCTTGTGGGTCGCGGTGGACCAGGAGGGCGGGCAGGTGGCGCGGCTGAAAGAAGCAAACGGCTTCCCGGCCACGGTATCAGCGCGATACCTGGGCCAGATGAATGATACGGAGTTGACCCTGGGCTACGCCGAGCGCGCTGCCGCCGCCATGGCCGCCTGCGGCATCAACCTCAACTTCGCGCCGCTGGTTGATTTGAACGTCAACCCGCAAAACCCGATCATCGGCAAATACGAGCGCAGTTTCGGCTCCGATCCGGATCAAGTGGTCCGCCACGCGCTGGCCGTGATCGAAGGCCACCGCCGGCATGGCGTAACCTGCTGCCTCAAGCATTTCCCCGGCCACGGCAGTTCGCGCCAGGATTCCCACCTGGGGTTCACCGACGTCAGCGACACCTGGCATGAGATCGAGTTGCTGCCCTACCGGGAACTGATTGCCGGCGGCCAGGCCGAAGCGATCATGACCGCCCATATTTTCAACAACCGTCTGGACCGCGAATTCCCGGCCACCCTTTCCAAAAAAACCATCACGCGGCTGCTGCGCCGAGAGATGCATTTTGCCGGCATCGTCATCTCTGACGACATGGAGATGAAGGCCATCAGCGCCGAATACAACCGGAAAAAAGCATTGGAGCTGGCCCTGAACGCCGGCATCGATGTCATTCTCATGGCCAACAACCTGGTCTACGATCCCGACATCGCCGGCAAAACCCAGGATACGATTCTGGCCCTGATCGCCGCCAAACGCGTCAGCGCCGCACGCATCGAGCGAGCCTGCCGCCGCGTCATGGCTTGGAAACGATCCTGGCTGGCCGGGATCTGGAAATGAACCAGCCGGGCACGTTTTTTAATAAAAACAGGTTTGCCATGCTGCTGGCCGCCACTGAAACAGCGGCCTGTACCGCCTTTGCCGCCAGGTACTTGTCCACTTTGTTGTCCGGCGCCTAAAACCGATTTTTTTTCTTATCCCTGCTGACTATCGGCGCCCGAACCGACCTTTATTTTCCAGCCGCTTTGGTGTAAAATAAAACGCCAAGGAGAACCCATGTACCAGCGCGTAAAATACGATTTTAACCAGGAATTGATGAAAATCAAGGATTCGGGGCTGTTCAAGGAGGAAAGGCTGATCCTTTCCAGCCAGAAACCGGGAATTCACGTCTCTTTCCCGGCCGGAGCCGAGCCACGCGAAGTCCTGAATTTCTGCTCCAACAATTACCTGGGCCTGGCCAACCATCCCGATTTGATCCAGGCCGCCCACAAGGCCCTGGATCAGTACGGTTTCGGCCTGGCCTCGGTGCGCTTCATCTGCGGCACGCAGGACCTGCACAAGAGACTGGAGGAAAAGATCTCGCAATTCTACACCACCGAGGATACCATCCTCTACTCTTCCTGCTATGACGCCAACGGCGGCCATTTTGAAGGCCTGCTCGGCACCGCGGACGCTAT
>JAPKZM010000120.1 GCA_026393775.1 Candidatus Aminicenantota bacterium | reverse complement strand
ATTGGCCAAATCGCCGTCGTTGGTCAGCAGGATGAGGCCGTCGGAATTGTAGTCGAGCCGGCCGACCGGGTAGACCCGCTCGCGGATGCGGCCGATGAACGTGCGGATGGTGGAGCGCCCCTGCGGATCGGACAGGGTGGAGACGATGCCCACCGGCTTGTTGAAGATGAAATAACTCCTGGGCTGCGGCTTGAGCTTCAGCATTTTGTTGCCGAGATGAATCTGGTCGCCCGGAACCCGGATCATGAAGTTGGGATCGGTCACGGCGCGGTGATTGACCTTGAATTTTCTTTCGTGAATCCACTGGCGGATGTCGCGGCGGCTGGCCAGGCCGCAATCTTGCAGGAATCTTTGCAGCTTCATCTCTTTCATTTTTGTATCCCCAGTCTCTTGATCAGTTCGTAAAGGGTGGATGGTTTTAATTGCAATTCTTCGGCGGCTTTCTTCTGGATCCAACTGTTCTCTTCGAGGGTCTCGATGATCACCTGCCGTTTAAAGGCGTCCACCCGGGCGTTGAAGCCGCCCTTTTCTAGGCGCTGCTGCCGATTCTTGTAGCCGCTGATCTCCTGCGGCAGAACATCCGGAGTCAGCGTGTCGCTGTTGACGAGCAGAACGGCCCGCAGCATCGTGTTTTGCAGCTCGCGGATATTGCCGGGCCAATTGTATTCCATCAGCAGCTTTAAAAATTTCTCATTCATGCCCTTGATGGTCTTCTTGTTTTCGCGGCAGAACCTTTTCAGGAAGGAGTCGGCCAAGATGGGGATATCTTCTTTGCGTTCACGCAGGGGCGGCAGGTGGATGTCGATGATATTCAACCGGTAATATAGGTCCTCGCGGAATTCCCCGCTTTTCACCTTGCTCATCAGATCGATATTGGTGGCGGCCAGGATGCGCACGTCCACTTTTTTTATCTGGTTGCCGCCCAGGGGCTGGATCTCCTTCTCCTGGAGGACGCGCAGGATCTTGGCCTGGGTTTCCGGGGTCAGGTTGGCAATCTCGTCGAAAAAAATAGTGCCGCCGTCCGCCTCTTCGAAGATCCCTTTTTTGTCGCTATTCGCTCCGGTATAGGCACCTTTTTTGTATCCGAAGAGCAGGCTTTCAAACAAAGTAGCCGGGATGTTGCTCGAATTGAACGGCGAAAAGGGCATGTTTTTGCGGTTGGAGTTGGTGTGGATGGCTTTGGCGATCAACTCTTTGCCCGTTCCGCTTTCCCCGGTGATCAAGACGGTGGAATTGGAATCGGCCACGCTTTCGACGATGCCGAGCGTTTTTTTCAGGAGCGGGCTGCGGCCGATGATGTTGTCGAAGGAAAACCGGTCGCCGAGCGTTTTTTTCAGCTGGATATTTTCCTGGTTCAGCTTCTTTTCCTTGATGACGCGGTCCACCTTGTGCTTCAGCTCGATGTTGTTGAACGGTTTTTGCAGATAGTCCACCGCGCCGTGCTTGATGGCCTCGATCGCCGCCTCGATGGTTCCGAAGGCGGTCAAAAAGATAGCCTGGATCCCGGGGTCGTCTTTTTTCAATTCCTTGAATATCTCCAATCCCGAGCTGCCTGGGATCATCTGGTCCATGATGACCACGTCCACGCCCGCGCTATGGTTGGTCTTGGCCTGGGACTTGTTCTCGGAAATGCGCAATTCGTATTCCGTTTCGGTGAATATTTTTTTAAAAATATCGTGGATGATGCTCTCGTCGTCGACCAGATGGATGGTTTTCCTTTTCATAGGCTCATGCTCCTTAAGGGACTCGGCAGGGGAAAGGTGATGACGAAGGTGGTGCCCCGGTCGACCTGGCTGCGGGCTTCGATATTCCCATAGTGTTCCTTGACGATGCTGTAGACAATGGCAAGACCCAAACCGGTGCCCTGGCCGATATCCTTGGTGGTGAAGAACGGGTCGAATATCTTTTCCAGCAATTTTTCCTTGATACCGCGGCCGTTGTCCTTGAACCAGATCGTGGTCCCCTCGCTGGTTTCTTTGCCCTGAATCGATATCAGGCCCTGGCCGTTCGTCGCGTCAATGGCATCGATGGAGTTGATGAAGAGGTTGATGAACAACTGCTGCAAACGGGTCGAAAAGCCGACAAAACTATTTTGAAAATGATATTCTTTTTTGAAGGCTATGTTTTTCTTTTTCATTTTGTGCTCGACCAAGGCCAGGCTTTCCTCGATCACCTTGTTCAGATTGACGGGCAGCGGCTGCTGGCCTTTCTGGCGCGAGAAGTCCAGCAAGGTACGGATGATCTTGTTGGCCCGCAGGACCTGGTCGTTCATTTTCGTGATCAGCTCGTGGTTGTCCTTGTCGGCGGGATTGTCGAGCAGGAATTGGCAGTAGGAGGAAATACCGGTCAAGGGGGTGTTGATCTCGTGGGCGATGCCCGCCGCCAGCACGCCCACGGAAGCCATTTTTTCCGACGTGATCAACTGGTTCTGGATATTGATCTTCTCGGTGACATCCTCGAAGACGAATATCCGGCCTGCGATGTGGCCGCTCTCGTTCTTCAACGGAGAGATGTACACATCGTAAATGGAATCGCCACCCTGGGCGGTTACCTTGATATTGCGCAGGGTGTGGGTCCCGCTCCATCCGGTGTAAATCTGTTTCCACAGCTCTTCGCCCAGGACCTTGGCAGCTCTTTTATGGAGGGCTTTTTGCCTCTTGATCCCCAGGCGGTCTTCCATGAATGAATTCCATGTCTGCACCTGGTTCAGTCGCGAGACGACCATGATGCCGAGGTTGATGTTTTCAATGATGTTCTCGTTGAATTCCTTCAACAGGTTCAATTCGGTCAGCTGGGTTTCCAGGCGGTTATACAAAAAAGCGTTCTCCAGCGACAGGGCCAAGGGGGCGGAGATGCTGGACATCAGTTCCAGGTCCTCGACGGTCAGGTAGGTGCCGTTGGTTTTTCTGCCCATGGCCACGATGCCGATCAGCCTGTCGCTGATCTTCAATGGCAGGAACTGGAAGAACTTGTTCTGCTGCAGCGCCGCCTGGTCGTGCGGGAATTTGGTCCGGAATTCCTGCTCGGAAAGAAAAACGACGCTTTCCTGGTTGTTCACGGCGTCACGGAAAGGACGGGTCAACAAAAGGCGCGTTCGTCCGGGCAGTGAATAAAACATGTTGTTCTTGAAGTGGATCAGCAGGGCGCAATTCTGCAGCTGAAAGCCGCGGGTGATGATCTCCAGGAAACTGACCGACAGGGATCCCAGGTCTCTTTGGGTGCTGATCGAGGATTCAAGCTCCTTCAACTTGCGCTTGAAGTTGAATGTTTCCCGGTAAAAAAGTTTTTCGAAAAATTTTTGAATAGTGCTTTCCAGAGGTTTGAACAGAAGCCCGGCCATCAGGATGGCGGCAATGGACCAGAAGATCCCCAGCAGCTTGTTCTGCTCGATGTTCAAGCCCAGGAAAAGGTATACGCCGAAGATGAAAATAAACAGCGAAGATATGGAGAGGGTCTTCTTGATGATATTTTCAATGTCGGTTACTCGTCTTTGGGTCAAAAAGTAGACCAGGCTCAAGGGCAGGAATGGCAGAAAAATCATGCTCAGGTATGTGATCGGAGCGATCTGGAATGGGGACTGCTGCGGTAAAAAAGTGAGCAGCAGCAGGGAGATGAAGCTCAGCGATATGCCGATCAGCGGGAACAGGTAGCGTTTCTGCCTTTTCTTGACGATCAGGTTCAACGAGGAGGTGATCATCGCCCCCCAGGCCAGGAGCAGGTACAGGGCGAAATACTTCTGGGAAATGCCGCGGAAATGGTTGATGACCGTCGTCAGGATTTCCGGGTCGGGGGGAAAGACATTTTGCAGGACGTAGTAAAAATTCAAAAGCAGGATGCTTAGCGGCGGGAGGTAGATGATCACGAAACGAAAGCGGGAACTGAATTTTTTAAAGATCTTATTCCGGGTCGGGTACTGCAGCGCGTAGTGGAGCAGAACGGCCGGGAAGGTGAAATAACAGAGCTTATCGAGGATCAGGAAAAAAAAATCGCTGATCCCGTAGTCGCCGCTGGGAGAAAATATCAGGAACCCTGACAGGGTCAGGCTGAGCGTGAAAAATAGCTGCGGCGGCGGAAAAAGCGTCACCTGTTTGATGTGGACATTGAGTATGCCCAAGGTCAGCAGGATGCAAAGAATGCCGACAAAAACCAGAATGTAGTAGGAAAACGGGGTGAAAACGGGATGGATATCGATACCGACGTTTTTCAGGATACCCTCGCTTTCGATCTCGTAGCGGCAGTAATTTTTTTGTTCCAGCGAGCGCAGCAAATCGATTTTGTTGTTGATGGTGTATTTATTGACGGCCAGCAGGATATCGCCCGGTTTGACCGGGCTGTTCGCTGCGGCGGAGACGCAGACCAATCCTTTTTCCGAGTTCTCCCAGACGATATTGTCGGAAGTGGAACTCCACTTGAGCTTTTGAAAGATATTGGTCAGGCTGATCAGGATGAATACGGCAAAGACGAAATGCCAGGGATACTTTTTGATCATAAAAAAGTATTGGTCTTGGCGGTCCTGAAAGACCAGCTGATTTTTTCCCTTCTGGACAGCGGCGGCAGGGACTTCTTGAAGATCCGGCGTGAAAGCAATTCCCGTTCGTAGGTGGTGGAAAAAATATCATCTTCGCTGTCGGTGAAACGATCCGGTCCTTCGGAGGCCGCGGCCCCTGGGAGGTTTTGCTGGGCGGTGTTTTGCCCGTAGGCGGAGCCTGTGGCTGCATGCGGTGCGTGCAGCCACAGCACCAGGAATGCAATAAACAGGAACTTTCTCATGGAGTTTATTATAGCAATATCTGCCGCCTCTGGCAAACGGGTGGCGCTTCGCCCCATCGCGACGTCAGGAGCGATGCCCCGTCTGGAACGCCGCTCTGACGCGATGTCTGCGTTACTTAGGTTTTCCCGCTATAACTTTCATGGTTTGTTCGGCTATTTCCAGCTCCTCGTTGGTGGGAACGACCTGCACGCAGATCTTGGATTTCGGGGAGGAGATGATCCCGAATTTCCCGAAGGCTTTCTGGTTCGCCTTACGGTCGAAAATGATACCGAGAAATTCCATGTCTTCCAGGATCATCTGTCTTTCCAGGCAGCCCCGCTCGCCGATGCCGGCGGTGAAAATGATCAGATCCACCCCGTTCATGGCGGCGATGTAGGCTCCGATATACTTTTTTATGCGGTAGGCGAAAATTTCCAGGGCCAGCTGGGACTGGTGATGGCCTTCCTCTGCTTTCTGATTGATGTCGCGCATGTCCGAGGAAACCTCGGAAATGCCCAGCATGCCGCTTTTGCGGTTGAGCAAGGCGTCCACCTGCTCGAAGGTCATGCCGGCGCTGCGCTGCAGGTACATCGGGATGGCCGGGTCGATATCACCGCAGCGGGTGCCCATCACCAGCCCCTCCAGCGGGGTGAAGCCCATGGTCGTGTCGATGGAAACGCCGTTCTGGATCGCCGCCATGGAAGAACCGTTCCCCAGGTGGCAGGTGATGATCTTCAGGTCCGACAGCTTCTTGCCCAGGGCCTTAGCGCCCTGTTTGGCCACGTAAAAATGCGAGGTGCCGTGAAAGCCGTAGCGCCTGATCTTGGCTTTCCGGTAAAAGTCGTAGGGGATGGGATAAATGTAGGCTTTTTCCGGCATGGTCTGGTGGAAGGCGGTATCGAAGGTGCCGGCCATGGGGATACCGGGCAGGATTTTCTGGCAGGCCTCGATGCCGATGATATTGGGCGGGTTGTGCAAGGGGGCCAGGGGAATGCATTCCTTCAAGGCGTCCAATACTGCCGCGGTGATCGGCACGGTGCCGTTGAATTTCTCCCCGGCATGGACTACCCGGTGGCCGACGGCGAATATTTCTTTTTTGTCCTTGATGACCCCGGTTTCGGGACCGGTAAGATAGCTGACGATGAAGTTAATGCCCTCTTCATGGTTGGCGATGTCGTGCTCGACGACCGTTTTTTGCTCACCCCGGTAATAGTTCAGGATCGAGCCTTTGATGCCGATCCTTTCCAGCAGGCCCTTGGCCAGGACCTGCTGTCTTCCCATGCTGATCAGCTGGAATTTGATCGAAGAACTACCGCTGTTGATAACCAGAATTTTCATTTCGCCCTCATGTGCCGCCGAAATTATTAATTTTTATTATAACGCTTTTACGGCAAAAATCAATAGAAAAAATTACATTCTTAACATTATTCCAGTGACAGTGACAGCAAAACCATAAACAAAAAAGTATTTTGCCAGATTCCAGCTGACACTAATACCAACACTAGGGGCTTTATGCCGCAAGCGATCTATGGTAAAATTGCCTATGAAAAAATCGCGGTACTTCCTGCTGTTGCTCATCCTGACGTCCCTGCCCCTGTTCGGCTATGTCGGCCCCGGGGCGGGCTTCGCTTTCGTCGGTTCGTTTTTTTTCATTTTCGCGGCCTTCATCCTGGCCATCTTCAATTTCCTGACCTTTCCGCTCCGGGCCCTGCTGCGTTTTTTCAAGCGGATGCGGAATCTGAAAAAGGCCAAATTCAAGCGGGTCCTGGTGATCGGCTTCGACGGCATGGACCATGGCCTTTTCAACCGTTTTCGCGAGCAGGGGCAGAAATTCCCCGCTTTCGAGAAACTGAGCCGCGAAGGGACCTTTGCCCCGCTGTGGAGCACCGAGCCGCCCATTTCGCCGGTAGCCTGGTCCACCTTCACCACCGGCGTCAATCCCGGCAAACATAATATTTTTGATTTTCTCACCAACGACCGCAACACCTACATGCCCAAAATGGCCGGCTCCGACATTATTCCCCCGCGCCGCAATTTGCGAATCGGCCGCTGGCTGATCCCGCTCTCCAGCCCCAGGATCGAGCTGAAAAGGAAGAGTCAGAGTTTCTGGAAGATCGTCAGCAGCAAAGGCATCTATGCGTCGGTGCTGCGCATGCCTTTCACTTTCCCGCCCGAGAAGTTCTACGGCTCCATGCTGTCGGGGCTGGGCACGCCAGATCTGCGCGGCACCCAGGGCAGTTTCAGCTTCTATGCCGAAAACAAGGGCGCGGACTTCGATATTTCCGATGGCGTTTTTGAAGCCCTCGTGCCGTTGGGAGAAAACCGTTTCAGCGGCCGGATCCAGGGGCCGGGCCACCCTTTTCTCAAGGGTAACCCGCCCTTGGAAATTCCCTTCTCCCTGACCCTGGACCGCGAAAACCGCAGTGTCGAGATCGCGGTCGGCAAGGAAAAAATCCAACTGCGGCAGAACGAGTTGTCGCCGTGGGTCAAGCTGAAATTCAGGGCCGGCCTGGTCGGCGTGACCGGTATCGCCCAGTGGGTGCTGGAAGAGGTACAGCCGTTGAAGCTGTACCTATCTCCCATCAATATCGACCCCGAAAAACCGTCCATGCCCGTTTCTCATCCTAAAATGTTCTCGGTATACCTGGCCAAGCTGCTGGGCTCTTTCGCCACCCTAGGCATGGCCGAGGATACCTGGTCGCTGAACGAGCGCGTCCTATCCGAGGAGAATTTCATCGCCCAGGTCTACCGCACACAGGAGGAGAGGGAAAAGATATTTTTCAGCGCCCTGGACAAGATTAAGGACGGCCTGATCATCCAGGTCTTTGAGACCACGGACCGCATCCAGCACATGTTCTGGCGCTACCTGCCCGATTCCGGTTCGCCGGCCCCGCAACCGAGCCAGGATGAAAAAGTGCGCGGCGCCATATTGGAAAGCTACCGGCGCATGGACGAGCTGCTGGCGCGGCTTTTTCAAAAGATGGGCAAGGACGACCTGCTGATGGTCGTTTCCGACCACGGCTTCAACGCCTTCAATCGCGGCTTCAATTTGAACACCTGGCTGCACCGGGAAGGCTACCTGGTGCTCAAAGACGGCAAGAAGACCAGCGGCAAGTGGTATGCCGATGTCGACTGGAGCCGGTCGCGCGCCTTCGGCCAGGGATTGAACGGTATTTTCCTCAACCTCAAGGGCCGCGAGGTCAGCGGCATCGTCAATCCCGGGGCCGAAGCCGAGGCCTTGAAAAGGGAAATCAAGGAGAAACTGGTTAAGGTGGTCGACGAAAAGTTCAAAAAGAACGCCGTGAAAAAGGCGTTCGTCCGCGAGGAGATCTATCGCGGGCCGTACACCGTCAACGCCCCGGACGTTGTGGTCGGTTATGCCGTGGGTTACCGTGTTTCCTGGGAATCGGCGGTGAATTATGTCGGCGAGGAGCTGTTCTCCGATAATACCCGCATGTGGAGCGGCGACCATGCCTTTACCCGCGACCAGATCCCCGGTGTTTTTTTCTGCAACCGCAGGATCGCTGAAAAAGACCCGGGGCTGATCGATATTTCCCCAACCGTGCTCGCCGCTTTCGGCATCGCCCAGCCCGCTTTCATCGAGGGCCGCGACCTGAAAATAGACGAAAAACCCTGAGCCGGTTGATTTTTTCCGATTTTTGAATATAGTATTGGATAGAGATGGGGGATGGCCATGATCAAAAAAAGAGATGAAAAGCGCATTCCGTTCCGCAAGCTGGTGATCTGCAAATGCGGCGGAGAGGTTCATCCCGGCTTCGTCCAGGATGTCTCGCAGCACGGCATCAGCATTCAGACCATGCAGCGCCCGTCAGTCTATCGCAAGGTCCGCATAGCGCTGGCGGACGGCCAGGAATCCATCTCATTGGACGGAGAGGTGCGCTGGTCCCACGAGTATTCCGGCGAGTTCGCAACCAAGCCGCGCGAGATCGGCATCCACATTCCGCGTCCACCCGCCGGTTACCTGCGCCTGGTAGCCGATTGCAGTGACCGCGGGCAATCCCGCCCGGCGCCTTTCTACGAACCGTTGAAGTAAACTTTAAACGAAACCTGATTTTTGCCAAGGTTTGTAAAAAATGTTACAATTTTGACATGGAAAAGATGGCGAAGGAGCTATCGCGGTCGGTATTCATTGGTTTTCTGCGTGATAGCAAGAAATTTTTGACCGCGGAGTTCGGCGTCCGGGAGATTGCTTTATTTGGCTCCTGGGTAAACGGTAATCAAAAACCGGGCAGCGACCTGGACTTGCTGGTGGAGTTGAAACCCGAATATAAAACCTTCGACAATTACATGAACCTGAAATTCTTTTTTGAAGACCATTTCAAAATCGAAGTGGATCTGGTGCTCAAAGACTCAATACGGCCGGAACTGAAAAAAACAATTCTCGCCGAGGCCGTGCATGCCTGAGCGGAATTGGCAGCTTTTTCTGCGCGACATCATAACCTGTATTCAACGTATTGAAACATATGTTGCCGGATTGGGCCGCCAGGATTTTTTTACCGACCAAAAAACAATGGACGCCGTCATGCGCAACCTGGAGATCATTGGTGAAGCGGCAAAAAATCTGCCTGAAATTATTAAGGAGAAATATCCAAATGTTGAATGGCGAAAGCTGGCCGGTTTGCGGGATATTCTCATCCACCAATATTTCGGAATCGATGAAGATATCATCTGGGATGTGCTAACCAATAAAATTTCTGAAGTAAAAATTGAACTCGAAAAAATCCTAATTAAATAAAAAATGTTTTTGTTTCCTCTTTAGTGAAAATATTTGATTTTGGAGGGAATGATGGATTTAGTTACGATATTTAATTGTATTAAAGAAAAACCTTCTTTATTTATCTCATTGTTAAGTTTGTTTTTAGCTTTTTTAGCATACCGTTTATCAAAAAAAATTAAAAAAAGTCGTGTGAATTGTTTGCTAAGAGAAACGGCATTTATAGATAATTCAAATCAATTTTTAATTGAAATTACTAATTTAGGTCCTGGAACTGTATCAAGTATAAAAGTGTTTTCATTGCATCTTAAAGCTGCTTCTGTTGGAAAATTATTTAAAAAATATGTTGTCTATCAGTTTAAGGGGCCAATTGATATAAAACCAGATTCCAAGTCTTCATTTGCTCTTTCCACACACGAAATGTCCGATGAAGGTTTTTATTATATTGAATGGGATGATCTTTTATTCAAAAAAAATAGAAAAATTATTAAACAAGCAAAACCAAATTACATGGAAATGATGGAAATTAAGGGATATAGAAAAATGATACTGAATGTTTTTAGGATTGCGAAAATGAAATTTGAATTTAGAAAACAAAA
>JAPKZM010000222.1 GCA_026393775.1 Candidatus Aminicenantota bacterium | reverse complement strand
CGTCACGGCCAGCACGATCATGTAAAAATTGAACAACCGGCGAAGCTTCATATTGTTGCTGAAATCGAGATCCTCGGACATTTTCCGTTCCTGGATTTCCTGGATCTCCGTTTTTTCCTTCTTTTTCATCAACCCCTTGTTGAACAGGTTGAAAAGTTTCTTATAGATCTTGTACTCGGTGAACAAGCCCATTTCCACCAGGTCTTTAACCTTGTTTTTGCCGTTGATGTACTTGAGCAGGTTCAACTCGATTTCGGACAGGTAGATGATGTTATTGTCCTTGGAGCTCCGGTCATCATCGAATTCGGACACCAGCTCGATTTTCTTGCTGCCCAGATAGACCGGTTCGAAAACGATATCTTCGTTGGGGATCACCTTCTTGATCAGGGGCCATTCGTCGAGCATTTGCACACCTTCCATGATCAGGGTATCCACCGCGATGGGATTGAACAGCCTCAGGTCCTTATTGATAAAGTCGAGGATCTTGAAATTGTATTCGCCTTTTTTCCAATTAAACAGCGACAGGACGATCTGGACGGCCTGGATCTTGAGCATTTCGGGGATGATCTTCTCATCAATCAGCCCCATGCCGATCAGGATTTCGCCCACTTTCTGGTTGGTTCTCTTCTGGATGGCCAGGGCTCGCTGCAGCATTTCTTCACTGATGATTTCCTGCTTGACGCAAACGTTGCCGACCCGCATTTCCAGTTTCTTGGGAAAAGCGTCGATGCCGACGATGCAGCCCTCCTCGAAGATGAGGGTGATGAAGCCTTCCATGCTGTTGAAGGTCAGGATGCCCGTTTTTTTCTGCAGCGAAATCAGCTGCAGGATATCGGGTACCTTGAACTCCCTCAGGGTTCCTTTAAAAGCCATGGTCGATTCCCCGCAAGGATGAGGCATTGATGGCCAGATAAAGGATGACGGCCAGAATGCCGATAAAATTGATGAACATGGGAACGGTGCCGAAGAAATTCTTGAAGGTCAGGGCATTGAATAGGTACAAGCCGAAGACGCTGACAAACGTCAAGCAAGTAAAAGTAAAGACGCTGCTCCGGTCCTTGAAATTCAGGCAATAGCCCGGGATGAACAGCGAGGCGATCAGGTGCAGCGCGAAATGAAAGCGGAACTTGCGGCTGATTTCCTTTTCCTTGATGATCTTGGCCTCAAGGAATATGGGGTCCTTGATCAAAAACAACTGGTAGCAGTCCTCGCACAGGGGATGGACCTGCTCGATAGACTTTTTCTTGATGATTTTCGCGCACTTGTTGCAGAACGTGCTTTGTCCCAGGTGCGGCGCCAGCTTTTTGAGCAGGGTAATATAAACCAGCATGAGCAGGCAGGCCATCAGGATCGGGAATTTGAAGAATTCGATCATGAGGTTGGATATGAAATTCCAGACATGGAATTCATGCCAGGAAAAATTCAGCAGCCGTTTCCACAGGATGGCATTGGGCAGTTTGACTGTCAGGGGGACGGAGGGCTTGTTTTTATAGTTTTGGATCTCCGGATAATTTTTTAGGTAGAACTTGAACAATTCGGGGTCATTGTTCTTCATCAGGGCCAGGGTGAAATTTTTCAGGGTCACGGGGTTCTGATTGTCAATGCTCAGCGATTGGCGGTGGAATTGGATGCTTTGGGCAATGTTGCCTTTTTCAAAATAAATGTTTCCCAGCAGGTTCAACTTCAGCGTCGAAAGGTAATTGTTCCCGGTGGCCTGGAGAATATCCTGCGCCGTGTCCACCTTGTGCTGGTTGTAGTAGGCGTACGCCTGCATGACCTTCATTTCGTTGTCGAAGCGATTGTACCGTGACTCGGGGAAAAGCTGCCCGGCGTAGATGCTCTTGACGGTTTGAAAGCCCGGACTCTGCAGGCTCTGTTCCAGGTAATGGTTGAAACTGTTCAGGAAGGTCATGGCCAGGAGGATGCCCACGATGCGCTTGATATTGACCCTATCCTCGTGACTGAAATAAGACCACATGAAGCCGCAGAAAAGGAAAGGATAGTTTCCCCAGCCGCCCAGAAGCGCCAGCGGCCATAGGAGCAGGGCCAGCAGCAGCGCGAGCTTCCCGAACTTGAATTGGTTGTCCCCGCTCAGGATGAAGTCATGGGTCACCAGTTTGAAATACTTGAAGAACATGACGACGGTGGTGATATAGAACAACAGCAGGCTGGAGAAGAAAAGGACGTTGAAAAGGGTGTTGAACAGCAGGAAAGCGCCGCTGAAATCCTGGCCGACCAGCCAGAACTGGTGCCAGACGTTTTTAAAATTCCAAAGCCAGTTCCCTCTCAGGCGGCTGATCTTTTCCAGCTTGTTATAGAGCGGCCAGGCGTTTTTGGGGGAAATCTGCAGGATCTTCCGATAAAACTCTTCGGCCAGGGGAAAATTCTTTTTTTGGAAATAGCGGTCGCCCAGTTCGTTGAGCTTTTGCTGCAGTTCAAGCTTTTCGGCTGGGACCAGCCACTGGGCATCCAACTGGTCCAGGTTTTCCTTGACTGCGGCGATGTCGCCGCTGGAATCGTAGAAAACAATTTTCTTGAGGTGGCTCCAGGGGTTGGCTGCCGCCCAGGAAAATGAGCCCAACAGCAGCAGGGCGATCAGCAGCAGGATCGATTTTTTAGTCATGGCCGTCTTTTTCTTTTTTGCCGATGATGTTCTGCAGGTTTTCCAGGGTGTCACCGATGAAGGCGAAATCGTCTTCTTGAAGGTTTCCCTGGGTTTTACGTTTCAACTCCGCCAGCAGGTCGATGTAGAACCTGGCTCCCTCGATCTGAACGGTTTTTCGACCCTGCAGGGGGTCGGCGATTTCTCCCAGGTGTATCATGCCCTGGGTGGCCAGAAGGATCACAATAGCGCGGATGTCTCGTTTTTCCGGATATCTTTTTTCTTGACCCATGGCTGTATTAATGAAAATATAATATCACAAGCAAAAAATTTCTTCAACAACTTCAAAAAGGCCAGCCCCTTGCCATCCACGGTGATTCCCGCTATGATGTTTTCGGATCATCATTTCAGCATAGGAAAAAAGATGAAAGAGTTCACTGGACTGGTACGAATCATGAAAAAGCTTCGCCACCCCCGGCGCGGCTGCCCGTGGGACCTCGCCCAGACCCCGGGGACCCTGAAGGAATATGTCCTGGAAGAGGCCCATGAATTGGTTGAAGCCATCGACCGCGACCAGGACGAGGAAATCAAGGAAGAATTGGGCGACCTGCTGCTGCAGATCGTTTTTTTAGCGCGGCTGGCCGAGGAGAAAAAGAAATTTTCCATCCGCGACGTGATTGCGAGCATCAGCGAAAAGCTGGTTCGCCGCCATCCGCATATCTTTGCCCAAACCAAGGTCAACGGCGCCGATGAGGTCAAGGTGAACTGGGAGAAGATCAAAATCGCCGAAAAGAACAAGGAGAGCGTCATTTCCGATTATCCGCCGACCATGCCGGCACTGCTGTTGGCTAACCGCATTGCCTCGCAGGCTTCCGGGGTCGGGTTCGATTGGGGAGATGCCGACAAGGCGTTGGTCAAAGTCGACGAGGAGATGGAAGAATTGCGCTCCGAAATCCGCACCGGCACTGCCGCCGAGCGCGAAAATGAAATCGGCGACCTCCTTTTTGCCGTGGCCAACGTGGCTCGGCTGTTGAAAGTCAACCCGGAATTCGCCCTGGCGCGGGCCAACAAGAAATTCACCCGTCGTTTTCGCTATATGGAAGCGGAATTGAAAAAACGCGGCCGGGATATCCGTGACACCACCGTGACGGAGCTGGATGTCCTCTGGAACCAGGCTAAACGCTTGTGATCCTTATTGTTCGATCTCGCCGAAATCGTTTGGCGTCAGTGAATTGAACCAGTTGTCGATCTTTTCCTCGCGGCTGAGCAAATTGGAAAAAACGTCGGCCAGGACCGATGTCTCCAGGATTTGACTGGACACGTAGATCTTGACGCCATTTTTCAGGGCCAAGGCGACGGCGTCCGAAGGGCGGCAGTCGATGGTGCTGATCCGGCCCTCTTTTTCGATGTACAGCTCGGCGTAATAGGTGTTTTCGACGATGTTGGTGATAATGACCTTGGTTAAGACCGCTTCCAGGTTGCTCATGATGCAATTGATCAGGTCGTGGGCCATCGGCCTGGGCGAAGGGATGCTCTCCAATTCCAGGGCGATGGAGTTGGCTTCCGCCATGCCGATCCAGATGGGAATGATCTTTTTGTCGTTCAACGGCTTCAGCACCATGACCGGGGATTTGGAGATCTGATCCATGATCAAGCCAACGACGTTCACTTCGACGAATTGTTCCATGTGCACGATTTATATAGTATCAAAACCGGGATTTGTCAATCAAATCCAATCGAGCAATTGTGATTTATAATTTAGGACAGCACTAGTCAAGATTTCCAGGGGGGACTGGCAATTTGCAGTGAGTGTTCTTACCAAATCCCGATATCTAAATCCCCCCTTTTTCCCCCATTGGTAAGGGGGGTGGCGCAGCCGGGGGGATTTGCAATTCGATCAAAAGTATAAATGGCAATTTGTATTGGATTACTTTGTCAGTTCAAGTTTGGATAGTAAGCGCTTTGTAAATGTTCAGTGCACATAACTGGCGGCATTAATGTCGATAGTGCATCCGGTGGCAACTCAAACCATCCGCCTATCCTGGTTGCCCTCACTATGATTTTAACCAGTTCCATAAATTGTTAAAATCATTTAGTGAGGCAATCCCTGAGGGGCGGATCTGGTTTGTTTGTCACTGGATGCAGATATTCATGAGTTTGTTGGTTTTTTTTAATGCACATAACTAGCCGCGTTGATATCGATAGTGCATCCGGTGGCATGGTCGGCCAGGCCGCTGGCCAGGAAAGCCACGGTCGGCGCGATGTCTTCGGGTTCGGTCAGCCGCGACAGGGCGATGTCCTTGAGCACCAGGTCCTCGCCGTGGATGTCGATGAACTGCTGGGCCATTTTGGTGCGGGTAAACCCGGGAGCGATGACAAACGACTGGATGTTGTCCTTGCCGAAAGCCCGGGCCAAGGAGCGGGTCAGGGCAACTACGCCGCCCTTGGACGATGCGTAGGCCAGATAGGCGGCGATGTCGCCGCGGAAAGCGGCCCGCGAGGCGATGTTGATGATCCGGCCGCCGCCCCGCCCTTGGAAGTGGCGCACCGCTTCGCGGCAGAGGATGCCGCAGGCAGTCAGGTTGACGTTCAGGATATATTGCCAGTCGTTCAGCCAGCGCTCGTCATCCAGATCGAGCGGGGAATCAATGGCCAGACCGGCGTTGTTGACCAGGATGTCGATGTGTCCGAACGATTCCACGACCGAGTGAAACAGCTGTTTGGCCTGCTGCGGGGAGGATAAGTCGGCCTGGAACGGCTGCACCCGGCTGCCACCGGGGTGGTCCACGCCGTCGATGGCATGGCTGAAATGATGGCCGGCTACCCGGGCGCCCGCCTGGGCCAGTTTTCCGGCGATGGCCCTGCCGATGCCCTGGCTGGCCCCGGTGACCAGGGCATTCTTGCCGCTGAGATCTATTTTGAGCATGCTGCCTCCCGTACGGTTGTTTGCCTGTGTTCCCCTGCCGTGCCGGATCGGTCAGGACCTGCGGTTGACCACTGTGGCCCGGTCGTCGCCGCTGACCATCGGCTCGGCGAAGCGGACGCTGAAATATCCCTCCACCTTGAACGGCAGGGAATAGCCCTTCCCCTTGTACAGGGGCAGAAAAGCGCCACCGCCCCCAACGGCCGTCAACCGCCGGCAGCCGCTGGCGTTGGGAACGACCGGTAGTTCGATTGCCTCGATCTCGGTTGTTGTCAGCGGTTGGCGGTCCAGGTATTTTTTCAATCCTTCGGCTTCTTCCCGGCTGAACTGTTCGTTCACGTATTCCTCGGGAAAGGCACGTTCCTTTTCATCCAGCTGGCCATAATCCTGAATGGCCGCCGCGAAGGGCACAAGGCTTTGTTTTCTGTCCACAACGAACCAGTTGATCTTGACTTCCTCGTAGCGATTGCCAGCGAAAAGGAAATTCCGTACCAACGAATGAACGGTGAATAGATTCTCCACGGCTCCTCCTGCCTGCGGTTTTAAAATAGCAGAGAGGAAATTAAATTGCAAGGGTCGGGGCGTGGTTTTTATGCCTTTCATCTTTCAAATTGAATGGCAAAGGGGTATAATATATTCATGAAAAACGTGAAAAGACAGCCGTGGACGACTGAGGAGAAAAACGGTAAAAAAAGGCGGTCTGTCCTGCGCTTGGGCCGAGTCGTCAACAAATCGATGGGTTTCCAGCAGGCCCGGGAATGGGAGATCCTCCAGGAAATTACCATGACCCCTGAACAGCGGCAGCGGGCCGCCAAGGCATTGAAGGAGAGGTTTTATGGAAAGAAAGCCCTCGACGTCCGCGCGTCCCATCTCAACCGATAATGGCTTCATCTTTTTCAAAGGATATCAAGGAGTTTCTCAAATGGATGTCCTTGAATCATGTGCGTTATGTCATCGTCGGCGGAGAAGCGGTCATCTATTACGGCCATGCCCGGCTAACCGGAGATATAGATATTTTCTATGATCGTTCACGCGACAATTGCAAAAAACTGTATTCCGCCCTTTGCGAATTCTGGCAGGGGAGCGTTCCCGGTATCGCTTCCCCGGATGACCTGTCCGCAAACGACCTGATTGTCCAATTCGGGTTCCCTCCTTATCGCATCGACTTGCTCAGTACCATCAGTGCGGTCGGATTTCCCCAGGCCTGGAAAGATAAGATCGTGGAGCATATCAAGGTCGAAAAAGTCGAATATCCAATTTATTATATCGGTCTACGGCAACTGATCCAGAACAAGAATGCGGTCAAACGCCCCAGAGATTCTGAAGATCTCGAGTTTTTACTTAGAATCAAAAAAACTTCCACGTAAATCGTTTCTCGGATATATGCTCATCAAGTCAAGTTTTTCAGATATTCCATCAGCAAACGCACATCGAAGCCCGTCGCTCCCTAGTTTCCATTTTGCGCCTCAAAATGGAGTTGATATACCCAAAATTCACTGATCCCAACCCAGCAGAGCTGCGAAGTCCCCTGCAAGGGGGATAAGAGCCTTAGATAACAAATTCAAAATTTGTTCTAAAAAACTAACAAACATTAGAATTTGTTATAAGGCTCTAAAAACTGCGCTGGTTAACAAAAACGGAATGGGAAAAGTAATAATGAAAGATCTGGCACCAATGTTCTATAGTTGAGTTTCTGGGTATCTGGGAAAGTGTTCACAATCCTGTTTTTAATTATGGCGAATTCGCCATAATTAAAAGTCAAGCAGGATTAAACAGTTATAAAATCAGTGTCAAAGAATGGACTGAAAAAACCAAAGCCATCGGACTAAAAGCAACTGCAGGCCGTTATGGTGGAACTTATGCCCATGTTGATATAGCTTTTGAATTCGGCATGTGGATCAGTGCTGAGTTTAAAGTTTATCTTATCAAAGAATTCAAGCGTCTAAAAGGTGATGAAAACAAACGGCTGAAACTTGAATGGAATCTGCAAAGAACAATTTCTAAAATCAATTACCATATTCATACCGACGCAATAAAAGAAAATCTTATTCCTCCGGAATTATCAAAAAATCAGACTCAGATAATCTATGCCAGTGAAGCCGATATTCTTAATATGGCTATGTTTGGCATGACTGCTAAAGAATGGCGAGACAATAACCCTGATCAAGACGGAAATATCCGGGATGGTGCTACTCTGGAACAGCTTGTTGTGCTTTCCAATCTTGAAAGTATTAATTCTGTGCTTATCCATCAGGGAATAACTCAGGACAAACGGCTGATCCAACTGAACAAGATAGCGATAACCCAGATGAGGTCTTTGGTAGCAAATAGAAATTTTAAGAAATTAAAATCTTTCAATGAATGATAAAGAAAAAATAAAACGGGCGATACAATCAGCGATAAAAAAGTTTGCTTCAGGAACCTTAACCGACTTTCGCATTCCACATAGGGTCAAATTGCCCCCAGGTTGGCAAAGAAGGGCTTTGCCACAATTAAATTTCAATTGGTGCTAAAAATGCCAATTTTAAAATCTAAAGGTATTACAGAAACAGAAAAAATTCTTTCGTCACTGTGTGATCGTTCATTTTTAAAACTATGGAGTTATCCAAATCTGTTTAAAGAGGATCGCAAGGAACTATGTGATCTGCTTGTTGTCTTTGAATCCCATGTATTTATTTTCTTTGATCGAAAGAGCTTGCTATCTGATAAAATTGATAAGGATCCAAATGTTAACTGGAATCGATGGAAGCGTAAAGTGATCGATTCTCAAATTCGTACTGCAAATGGTGCCGAACAATATATTAAGGACAATCGGAAAATATTTCTTGATGCTGGACTTACTCAACCTTTTCCAATTCCAATTAATAGCAGTTCTGTAAAAATTCATAAAATTATTATTGCCCATGGGGCTAAAGAGGCATGCCTAAAAAATTCAGATAAAAATATTTATGGTAGTTTGGCAATTTCCTATTCAAGTAAACAAAAGCAATCCCCAGATTTCCCTTTTATGATTGATGTTGACAAGAATAATCCAGTGCATATTTTTGATAGTCATAATTTTTCAATTATTTTAAGTGAACTTGATACAATTTTTGATTTTACTTCTTATTTGAATGCAAAAATCGAAGCTATCCAAAAGTATGATTTTTTAGATTGCTGTGGTGAAGAAGACTTGCTCGCAAACTATTTCTTAAAT
>JAPKZM010000323.1 GCA_026393775.1 Candidatus Aminicenantota bacterium | reverse complement strand
CAGGCCGGGTCGACCTGCTGGCCGGGCTGGGCGACAAAAAGCGTGTCGTCGAAGGCCAGTGAGCCGTCGGCGAAGAGTCCGCGACACTCGTCGTTGGCGACGATCCCCGTCGAGAGGACGACCAGGTCGTGCTCGGCCTCCTGGACCGTGCCATTGTCGTCGATGTCCTCGTAGCGGACCCGCAGGTTGCCGCCCTCGGTCTCGGTGATCTTGGCGATCTTGCCCTTGACCAAGCGCACGCCCATGGCCTTGGTCTGTTCGAAGAACTCGTCGTAGCCCTTGCCGAAGGCGCGGATATCGATGTGGTAGATGGTTACATCGGCCACCGGCAGCGCCCCCAGCAGCAGCTGCGCCTGCTTGAGCGAATACATGCAGCAGACGCGCGAGCAGATGGGGTTGTTCACCGTATGGTCGCGCGAGCCGGTGCATAAGACGTAGGCGATATTGGCGGGTGTCTTGCCGTCGCCGGGGCGCAACACATAGTTGAACGGCCGGGTGGGCGCTACCAGGCGGTCCATCTGCATGGCGGTGATGACATTGGGAAATTTTCCGAAGCCGAAATTGGCCATGAGTTCAGCCGGGAAGAGACGGAAGCCGGTGGCGACCACGACGGCCGAAACACCATATTCGTTCTCAAGCGGCCTCTGGTTGAAGTCGATGGCGTCGGCCGGGCAGACGATGCGGCACTGCTGGCACTCGCTGCAGATGCCGCAGTTGAAGCAATTGGCGGCCGAAGCCAGCGCCGCCTCCTCGCTCAGTGCGTTCTCCACCTCGCTGAAGCCCTGGACGCGTTCCTCGGGAGACAGTTCCTTTTTTTCGATATGCCGCGAGGGGTATTCAACTTGTCGGGCCAGGACCTCCTCCTTGCTGACGGCCGGCAGCTTGGGCGCGAACTCGGCTGCTTCCAGGGGCTCATCGCGCAGCCAGCGATCCATGAAAAAGGCGGCGCGCTTCCCCTGGCCGACCGCCTCGACGATGATGGCCGGCCCCAGCACAGACTCGCCGCCGGCGAACACCCCGGCAACGCTGGTCATCAGGGTGTTGGCGTTTGCCTTGATCGTCTTGTTGCGGTTGAGTTCGATTCCTTCGCCGGCCAGGTGGGCGGTCAGCGACTCCTGGCCGATGGCCACGAAAATCTTACCGGCGGCCAATGTTTTTTCCGAACCGGCTTTGAATTGCGGGGCAAATTTCTTTTCGGCGTTGAACACCGAGGTGCACTGGATCGTCTCGACGCCGGCCAGGCGGCCCAGCTCGACCACGAAGCGCCGGGGACCGAGCGAGTTCTGGATCGCCACACCCTCGCACAGCGCGTCGTGGATCTCTTCTTCGGCCGCGGGCATTTCGCCGCGCTTTTCCAGGCAGATCATGCGCACATGAGCCGCGCCCAGGCGGCGCGCCGTACGCGCCACGTCGATGGCCACGTTGCCGCCGCCGATGACCAGCACGTTCTTTCCGGCCAGTTCCACGTTAATTTTGCGATTGACCATGGCCAGCATCTCGATGCCGCTGGTCACGTCGGGGTGGTCCTCGTTCTCGATTCCCAGTTTCTTGGCAGACGGCGCGCCAACCGAGACGAACACGGCGTCATAGCCTTGAGCGCGAAGCTCCTGCAGCGAGCCGACCCGGGACCCGGTACGGATCTCGACGCCGAGCGCGGTTACGTTGCGGATGTCGCGGTCGACCACATCCTTGGGCAGGCGGTAGACGGGCAGGGTAGAGCGCAGCATGCCGCCGGGCTCGGGGCCGGCCTCGAAGATGGTGACCGGATATCCTTGGCGGGCCAGGAAATAAGCGGCGCTCAAGCCCGCCGGGCCGGAACCGACGACGGCCACCTTCTTTTCCATTTTATTTTCAGGGGACCCGTATTCGGGTTCCGCATGGCGCGCGTAGTACCAGTCGGCGACGAAGCGCTTGAGCAGCTTGATGTGCGGGGCATCGCCGACCTCCTCGCGCGTGCACTCGCCCTGGCAGGGCGCGTAACAGGCGCGGCCGAGGGTCCCCACCAGCGGTGCGTCCTCCAGGACCAGGTTGAAGGCTTTTGCGAATTCGCCCTGGCGGATCAAGGAGATATAGCCGTTGGCCTTGATACCGGCCGGGCAAGCGTTCGTGCAGGGGGAGGTGCCGGCGCGGTCGAGCACGGCTTTTTTGGGCACGGCCTGGGGAAAGGCGATATAGGCGGCGCGCCGCGAAACCAGCTCGGCATTGAACTGGTCCGGCACCGTGACGGTGCAAGCTTTCTCACAATCCTGGCAGCCGGTGCACTTGGCGAAGTCGACGAAGGCCGGTTTTTTTACGACCTTCACCTTGAAGCCGCCGTTGCCGCGGCGGATCTCCTTGACCTCGCTGTAGACGCGCAAATCGATGTTGGCGTGGCTAGAGGACAGGGCCATCTTGGGGGTCGAGATGCAGCTGGCGCAGTCCAGGGTGGGGAAAACCTTGCTGAGCAGGATCATCTTGCCGCCGATGCTCGGCTCCTTCTCGACCAGCAGCACCTTGTAGCCCATATCGCCCAAACTGACCGCCGCTTCCATGCCGGCGATGCCGGCGCCGACGACCATGACGTCGTAGTCCATCTCAGCCCCCCTGGCCCGGCCGTCGGGCCGGGCCGCCCAGCTTACGCAGCGCCTCGCTGAAGGTTACCATGTGTTTCTGGAACGACTCGTCGCAGACCGAGCATATCGCCGCCATTTTGATGCGCGCCGGTTCAATGGCTTTTTCCTTGAGCCAGCCTTGCGCAACGGCGACAACGTCGGCGGTGCGCCTGGTGCAGTCGGGGATGTAGGAGCAGTCGCTGCCGTCGGCGGCGATGAAAACGCCGTCGAAGCCGTGGGTAATGGCGTGGGTGATCCAGCGCGGTTTGATGGCGCTCGAACAGGGGAGGGTCACCACGAATACGCTGGCCGGGTAGTGCATTTTGTTGCGGCCGGCCAGGTCGATTCCCGAATCGGAGACGTTGTCGGTGGAGAACACGAGGATCCTGGGCTTGAATTCACTCATCGAATGTCTTCTCCATGGTTTGGATCAAGGCGGACAATTTCGGGTCGGCGATCCGGTACAGGACGAAGTTGCCTTCGCGCCGCGCCTGCACAAGCCCCTCGCGGCGCATGCGCGTCAAGTGCTGCGAGATGAGCGACTGCGAGGCGCCGCTCTGCCGCAGCAGCTCGCTCACGGATGCCTCGCCCTTGGCCAGGCAGCAGAGCAGGAACAGGCGCTGCGGGTGGGCCAGGTTTTTCAGGATGGCCGCCACGCGGGCGCAGCGTTTCTTGGCTGTGGAAAGGTCCTGCATGAAGATACCGGAAGGGCAGGGCGCCGCCCTGCCCCTACGCTATTTGGACTTTTTTACGAACAGGCGCCAGAAGCCGGCGTCCTCGATCACGCCCAGGAACTCGTACTGCATCTTCTTCGCCCACAGGGGGATGTCGTTGTTCGTCCCCTCGTCCGAAGAAAGCACTTCCATGACCGCGCCGACAACGACTCCGGTGATAGCCTTCTTGGCTTCCAGCAGCGGTCCCGGGCAGGCCATGCCGCGGGCATCGACGACTTTTTCGGTCTTTAAACTCTTCAGTTCGTCCTGGTTCATTTTATGTCTCCTAATCAATCCTATATTCATGAAACATTAGAATATTAAAATATCGTAATACGTTTTGTCAAGTGGAAAATAAAAAAATCGGCCAACGGCTGTTCCGTGCCGATGTATGTGCCGATGTATGTCCGATGTATGTCCGATGTATTGCCATGGAAGGAAAATCAAGGTACAATCACAAATTGTCATGCAAGGAAGAAAAATGAAAAACAGAGTATTCGCATTCATTTTGCTGACCGCGTTGATATCAGCTGCCGTAGGTGCCGCGACCGCGGAAACCCGTGAAAAGGTCCTCAGCCAGATGATCGGCAACGGCCTGGCCAATTGGCACTACAGCGGTAAAAGGATCGATGATGATTTTTCCTTGAAAAGTTTTGCCCAGTATACCAAATACCTGGATTACGGGAAAAGTTTTCTGATCCAGACCGACTTAAACGCCCTCAAGGTTTTCGACAGGAAAATCGATGACGAGGTTCTCGACGGCGATTTTTCCCTGCCCCGGCTGGGAAAGCAGCTTCTGCGCCAGCGGGTGTTGCAGGTCAGGGACATCTGCCAGGAGATATTGAAAAAGCCTTTTAATTTTTCTCTTGACCAACAGATCGAGCTGGACGCCGATAAGAGGAACTATGCCGGCACTCTCGAAGATCTGAAGAGCTGGTGGTTCCTGCGCTTGAAGTATCTGACCCTGACGCAGTATCTCAATCTGTCCAAGGCGGACGGAGAAAAGAAAAGCGCGGATAAAAAGCGTGGTGACGATTTTTCACCGGAGCTGGAAGTCCGGGCCAGGAATGCGGTGGGCAAGAGCGTGCAGCGATTGTTCGAGCGCTTGCTGCAGGACCGGTCCGAAGATATGCAAGCTCTTTATTTCAACGCCCTGCTGTCCGTCTTCGACCCGCACAGCCAATACTTCCCGCCGCGGGCAAAGGAGGATTTTGACATCGATATATCGGGCACCCTGGAAGGCATTGGCGCCCTGCTCGGGGAGGCCGACGGCTATATCAAGGTCTTTGAGGTCATTCCCGGCAGTCCGGCTTGGATCCAGGGTCTGCTCAAGGTCGAAGATATCATCCTCAAGGTTGGCCAGGGCGACGATGAGCCCGTGGATATCGTCGGCATGAACGTTTCCGACGCCGCCAGGCTGGTGCGCGGCAAGAAGGGCAGCCTGGTGCGCTTGACGGTCAAAAAAACGGACGGCCGGATCATGCAGATCGCGCTGATCCGCAACGTGGTCGAGATCCAGGAGACGTATGCCCGCTCGGCGATCCTTTTCAACGAGAAACTGAAAAAGTCATTTGGCTACATTTTTCTGCCCAAGTTCTATCACGATTTCAATCGCCAGAACGGCCGCCAGGCCAGTGAAGACGTGAAAGACGAGTTGGGGAAGCTTGCGGCCCAGGAGGTGGACGGCATCATCCTCGATCTGCGCAACAACGGCGGCGGGGCTTTGGACGATGCCGAGAAGATGGCAGGGCTTTTCATTGAAAAAGGCCCCCTGGTGCAGCTGAAAGACAGGAGCTCGCCGCCGCAAGTGCATGAGGATAGCGATACTCATGTAAGTTACGGGGGACCGCTGGTCGTCTTGGTCAACGCGCTCAGCGCTTCCGCTTCGGAAATTGTGGCCGCCGCACTGCAGGATTACCGTCGGGCGATCATCATCGGCGGCGAGCATACGTTCGGCAAGGGGACGGTGCAGGTCATGCTCGACCTCGACCGCTATCTGCCGGCCGAGATGGCGCGTTACCGGCCATTGGGAGCCATCACCCTGACCGTGCAAAAATATTACCGGATCACCGGGGCTTCCACCCAGTACCAGGGTGTGGTGCCGGACATCGTCCTGCCCGATGCCTATTCTTTCCTGGATGTCGACGAAAAAAGCCAGCCGTATTCGCTGCCCTGGGATACGATCTCCCCGCTCGTTTTTACCCCATGGAAAAATTCGTTCCATGATCTGGCGGAAATAAAGGCCAGGAGCCGGCAAAGGCTGAATAGCAGCGTTCGTTTCGGACAGATCGCCGCCAATATCAGCCGCTTGAAAAAACAACGCGAAAAAACGATGGTCACGTTGAATTTGCAGAAGTTCCAGAGTGAACAGGACACCCTCTTTCAGGAAGCCGAAAAGTTCAACCGCGAGCAGGTTGTATTTCCCTATCTCCAGGCGCGCTCCCTTGACACTAGCCAAGCCGAAGGCCCGGCGGCGGCCAAAGCGGATCTGGACGCGAAACGCAAGAAGTGGACCGAGGATCTGCGCCGGGATCCGGCGCTGGAAGAATCCATCCAGGTTCTTAATGACTGGATTACACTGGCCCAGGATCATTAACCCTGGATTCTGACAGCAGGAGCAGGGCCGAAAAGAGGGCCGGGACGGCGACAAGCAAAAGACTGTCGACGCTGCCGTAGATGGGCAGGAAGACAGCCGCCATGGCCATGGCGGCGAAGGTTCCCCCCAGGTAGTCGGCCGCATTCAATTGGCCGGCCTTTTTCGCCGCCGATTCGCTGCCAAGGCAATGCAGCCCCAAGGGCAGAATGGACCCTACCAGAAAACCTATGCCACCCAGCCAGGTGAACAGCGAAAATTGTCCTGACGAGCCCCTCATTTTTGTGAATAAATTCAACAACGGCAGGCAGGCCAGGCTGGCCGCGACGATGCACAATTGGTCAGCGGCCAACATCTTCATGGCTGTTTTTCTGGACGGCCGTTTTCTTTCGAGGTAGCGGCCGGCGAGGAAAGCGCCAACGCCCATGCCCAGCATGAACGTGGCGATCAGCAGGCCGATGGTCCGGTAAACGTAACCCCAGATGTTCTGGAAGGCAAATACGGTCAGGATTTCGAAGGAAAGCCCGGCGAATCCGCCGCTGGCCGCGGTCAGCAGGAGGGAAAGATTCCCGGGAGCTTTATGCCCATGCAATCCGATCTGCGCCCCAACCAGAGAAAGAAGCGCGATGAGGAAGATAAGCAATTTGGCGAATGGCAATTTTTCAAAAAAATCGAAAAAACCCGAAAGCGGACTGCCGCTGGTCCAGCCCAGCAAACGGCCGCAAAGAAAATAGGCGATGGGACGGTGGTCGCGGTTCAGGGCGCAAACCGGATAGCGATCGAGGGCTTTGGTTATGAAGCCCGTTTTTTCTGCCGGGTAAAGCGAGGCAAAAATCGTTTCTAGTTCGGCCGGGGGTTCGACCAGACGGCTGTAGCGCCCGGCCAAGATACGTGAATCGGTGCTGACGCTCGCGGCCGCCGCCGAAGCCGAAAAGAAATTGTTTGGGCCCGGAGCAACGGCGACAACCGGGAAGACGTTTTTCAGGGTCCGGTAGATGGTGGCTGTGTACGGGTTGGAGATTTCCGAGGCGTAGTTTTCGGCCGAGGTCAGATTCATGGTCACCACTCCATCGCTGGCCAGTATCGCTTTCAGATCCAGGAAAAATTCGCGGGTATAATATCGGTTCAACTGGGCGGTCCAGGCATCGGGCTGGTGCAGATAGACCAGGTCATAGCGGTTCTCCGTGACATCCGTCGCCCTGGCCGCCTCCATCACGAAACGGCGGCCGTCTAAAACCGGCATGCGCAAGCGCGGATCATTCAGGCATTTGAGACTCTCGGCGGGCAAATGCCTGATGATCATATCCAGTAATTCGCCGTCCATCTCCACGGCGGTAAGGCTTTCTATCCGGTATTGGAGAAGGTGCTCGGCCAGGCCGCTGGCTCCTTCGCCGATGATCAGGACGCGCCGCGGCCGCGGGTGCTGGGTGATGATCTGGGCAGCTTGGATTTTTTGTTGATCATCGTCCGGGAATACCGCCGTCAACTGGCCGTTGCTGAACAAACTAAATTGGCCGTGGTCCACACCCAACTGCAGGTTCTGGTATTTCGAATCCCGGCTCTCCACCCAGGTCGTGCCAGACAATCCGAGCCATCTCTGCCGCACCAGCCAGGAGTCGAGCCTTTCGGCCCCGCCGGCCAGGATGGCGGAGAGGTTGAAGGCCAGCAGCAGGAAAAGGGCAGCCAGAGTTTTTTTTACCTTTTCCGCCCCAACAAAAAACACGGAAACCAGGAGCAAGGGCAGAGTGAACAGGGAGGTGATCAGCGCCGGATTGAATTTTTCCAGCAGCCAGAGAGTGTAGATCACACCTCCGGCCATGGCGCCGAGGCTCTCCCAGATATAGGCGCGGATCAGTTTCTGCGAGTCGTTCAGGGCAGATGCCGGACCAAGCTTTACGGCTAGGGGAAATATGAAACCGCTGAAAAAGCTGAACGGAATCGTCAGCAGCGGAACGAGCCACAACGTCCTGCCCAGGGGAATCAGCGAACCCTGGGCAGCGGCGCCAAACTGCTGCAGACAGCGGGCAGCGACCAGCAATAGCGGGGCGAGGGTGCACTGAAGCATGATTGCCCAGGGCAACGTATTTACGCTGGGCCGATGCCGGACGCTTAAAAAACCGGCTACAAATGATCCAGCGCCCACGCCAAGCAGCCAGCTGCCCAGAGCGATCCCGAAAGAAATTTCGTTTCCGGCCGCCACGGTGAAGAGTTCGCGCAGGAGGATAGTCTGGAAAACGAGGCCGAATGCTCCCAGGAAAAAATAAAGCGGCGTGATCAGCCCCGCGGCGCTGCGGGATTCCCGGTTGGCCATGCGGAGAGTATATGCAAAGTACCTTCAAATATCAACGATCTATCGTTACGCGTCCCTTGAGGGGACAGACAAATTAAATCCACCGAGTTCTCGGTAGATTATTTGTGCTGTCACGTGTTACGATTTTTAGACTTGCCAGTTGGCCGCGTAGGCCTTGCTGTCGGGGATGGCGATTTTAATCGGATCGCCAAAGGGGATGGTCTGAAAAGGCTGGCCGTTGAACAACCATTCGAGCTTCAGCTGGAGAATGCCGTTCGGGCCGATTTTCAGGGAAGCGAACGGGATCTTGATTTCGATGATCCTGCCGGCCGCCCCCTGGGCACCGGCTGAAAAATTTTCCAGGATCACAGCTTGTTCCTTCTTGAGCATCCCCCCTTGCCAGAGGTTCTTTTCGTTTTGCAGGGAGATGCTCAGGGAAAACCCGTTTTCAAAATAGGTCAGGGCGTCCTTCTTGGTGTCGATCCGTAAAAAAACATGGTTGTCGTCAAAGCCGTAATAAATGGTTTTTACGATCGGGTTGGCGATGTTCATTGCCCCGCCATAGGAATTGATGTCGATGCGCCCGGCATCCTGCCATTCGAAAAAATCGCTGAGCTTACCGTCGATGATGACTTCCAGGCAGTCCCGGGGCGGGACCAGATGCAAACGTTCCGCGTGCACAGCGGCGGCGATGGGCCGGGTCAGCGCTTCGGGGACAGGCAGCTCCAGGATCTGATAAATCTTGGTCAGGTTCTGCCGGAACAGGTTGTCGAAGACGGCGATGTCGGGAGTATAATTTTCTTTGCCGTACCACCAGAACCAGTCGCTGCCCTGGGCGATATGAAGCAACTCTTCGCAGGCCGTGATTGGCTGAGGCGCTAAACGGTTTTTGGCTGCTGTCAATGCGTTTTTGGCATCCCTGAGGAGTTCCCAAGCCCGCTGGTCTTCCCGGTCGCCGATCCAAATATCGAAATTGCCGTTGATCCATGAGCCGGACCTTAATTTAGCCAGTTCCAGGCCGGGTCCGACCAGGGCTTGGGAAAAAGTGACGGTTTCGATGTCCGCATCCCGGCTGAGCAGGCCGTAGAATTCTCGCAAAAAGTCGCGGCCGCTGCACGGATAAAATTCCCAGGCGTTTTCGCCGTCGAGGATGATGGGAATGGTCAGCCTTTCAGCGCTGGAACTGGCGATGCCCTTGATGCGCCGGTAGAGGTCGGCGGCGGCGTCGGCGGCGGGAAACTTCTGGTAATAAAAACCGATGAGATCGGAGAGGAGCTGGTCGCGGAAAAAAATAGTCACCGGTTCGCCGGCCAGTCGGTAGGGGACATAAAGGGCTTCCGGAACCGTGATCTCGAAGCGAGGGTTGCGTTCCAGTTCCCGCGGCAAGGAGCGACTTAAAACATGTTCATCCGAAGCGGTCCAGGCGATCCCTGTTCGCGCCAGAATGGAAATCACCCTCTCGGACAGGCCGCCTTCCGAGGGCCAGATGCCGGCCGGCCGGCGGCCGAAGGTTCTTTCCATCAATGCCAGGGCATCGTTCAACTGGGCGCGCAGGTCGTCTTCCCAGTCGAATTCCAGATCATAAGCCGGCAGACTCGGGTTGGCTTTCCTTCCTTCCTGAGGGTCGAGCAGCAGCGGCATGATCGGATGGAAAAAGGGGCTGGTGGATATTTCAATCTGGCCGTTCTCCTGGAATTTTTTATAATCGGGAACGATACGGCTCAGGATTTCATCCTCCACCTTACGCACCGTTTCCTTGTCTTTTTCCGAAAACGATTGCCCCTTGGCGATCAGGGCGGCGACCCGCGGATCGCTGCGCTTGTAGAATTCATCAAAATAACTCAATTGGAACCAGACCTGCAGGTCTCGAAGTTCGGCCACGGTGAAAATCTGCAGCCAATCCGGGATCACTGGCTGGGCCAGGTGAGTCATTTTTTTCTGGTACAGTGCGTCGAAGCGGCGGAACGGCTTGATATGGTTTTCATAATGGATAGAGAAAAAATGCTGCACCAGGAACTCGGATTCCTCACGGTTCAATGCGGCGGCGGGCTTGCGAAAAATCTCCTGGAAGGGGTCGGTCACGCCGGCGTTGTACAATTCAAGGCCGGCCAGCAGCGAAGGAACCAGGTTAAAGGTCAAGTGCAGTCCAGGGAATTCGCCGAGGATGTTGACCATGCCAAAGTAATCCTTGAGGGCGTGCAAGCGCAGCCAGGGCAGGTCGAAGTTATTGCTGTGGGGATTCCTGTAGAAAGGCTGGTGCATGTGCCATAGGATGGCCAGCCTGGTTTTACGACTCATCCCCTTGCTGCTTCAGCTCGAACAGCACTCCGGAAAAGCTTTTCGGGTGAACGAAAGCGATCTGGGCGTGGTGGGCTCCGTTTCTGGGTTCGCGATCGAGCAGCTGCACGTTTTTCCCCTGCAGGCGCTTGATCTCGGCCTGGATATCGTCCACTTCCAGGGCCAGGTGATGCAGACCGCCGCCTTTTTTTTCAATAAACGAGCTGATCGGGGAGTCGGTGCCGGTCGGTTCCAACAGCTCGATGAACACGTTGTTGATCCTGAAAAAAGCGACGTTCACTTTCTGGGAAGCGACGGTTTCGCTGCCTAGGTATTCCAGTCCGAGAACGTCCCGGTAGCGGGTGATCTCTTCGGCCAGGTTCTTGACGGCGATGGCGATGTGGTCAATCTTTTTTATCATGGCTGCCTCCTGTTTGGATGATCCTATATATTGACTCGGCGAGCTGGAATGGATTGGCGTCGGCGCTGTCGCGCCAAATGGCGCGGATGGACGGGTTTTGCTCGATTTCCGTCTTTAGCCGGTCGGCAACAATTTTTTCGACATAGTTTTTTTTGACGGCCGCGGTTTTTTCTTCTATTCTGCCCTTTTCCTCTTCCCGGAATTTGAACAGCGCCGACAACAACTCCTCGATACCCTGGTCTTCCCTGGCCGAAGTGGGGAAGATCAAGGGGTTTTTTGCCGCCAGGGAGAAATAGTTCTTGATTTCGCTTATCTTGAGATCGCTGCCTCCCAAATCGGCTTTATTGACGACAAAGATGTCGGCGATTTCAATGATGCCGGCCTTGAAAATTTGAATTTCATCGCCGCTGCCGGGATTGAGCACGTAGAGAACAACGTCGGCGACATTGACAATGTCCACTTCGGATTGGCCGACGCCAACCGTTTCGATGATGATGATCTCCTTGCCTGCCGCCTGCAGCAGGTCGATGATTTCATGAGTGGAAAGGCTGAGGCCGCCCAGATGGCCGCGGTTGGCTATGCTGCGGATAAAGACATTGGCGTCGTTGCTGTGCTGGATCATGCGCAGCCGGTCGCCCAGAAGGGCGCCGCCCGTGATAGGAGAGGAAGGGTCGACGGCCAGCACGGCGATGTTAAACCCCCTGGTTTTCAGTCCGTTTATCATTCTGTCTATCAACGAGCTTTTACCGCTGCCAGGGGAGCCGGTGATTCCGATCTTGAAAGCGCGGCCGGGCAGGGGATATATTTTCTCGAGCAGTCTGGTGTAATCTTTTTTACGGTTCTCCACCATGGAAATGGCCTTGGCAATAGCCACGGGGTCTTTCTGACGGATACCTATTAGAATATCGCTTATTTTCATCAAATTTAATAATAACTTATCCAATTTGGAAATGCAATAGGGAGATAACTGTTCAAGGTTGATAATACTACACTAAATTATATTTAATAAATTAGCAATAAGATTTGTTGACAAAATTCGAACGCTCCTTCACCATCCCCAAAAATGTCGATGCCAAAAAGATCGAGGCCTCGCTCAAGGATGGCGTCCTGATACTTTCTATCCCCAAAGTCGAGGAAACCAAAACCAAGGCCATTCCCATCCTGGTGAAATAAACGGATGCAAAGGCATGGGCGGTTCTGGGAGCCGCCCATTTTTTTGTATCGGGAATTCTTTTGCAATGCCCCGGTCCTGCGCTTATTGCTTTAGGCGGCTAGAAAGCATATAATTTTTTCGTGAAAAAGGAAATATTTGTCGGCAGCGTCGGCATCGGCGGCCGCCATCCGGTCTCGGTGCAGTCGATGACCAATACCGCGGCTGCTGACGTCAAGGGGACCTTAACTCAGATCCGCCTGCTGCGTCGGGCCGGCTGCGACATCGTGCGCCTGGCCGTGCCGGACAAGACCGCCCTGGCTCCCCTGCGGCAGATCATCGGCAATTCTCCGCTGCCGGTCATCGCCGACATCCACTTCGATGCTGACCTGGCCTTGGGGGCGATAGAAGCCGGGGCCCACGGCATCCGCATCAATCCCGGCAATATCGGCGGCAATGAGAAATTGAAAGCCATCATCCGTCTGGCCGGGCAGAAAAAAATTCCCATCCGCATCGGGGTCAACAGCGGTTCGCTGGAAAAGAAATATCGCCAAGCCGGTATTTCTACGGCCCAGGCCATGGTCAAGTCGGTCCGTGACAAGGTCAAGTTTTTCGAGGATCAGCATTTTTTCGCCATGAAAATCTCCCTGAAGTCTTCCGATGTGAGAGAGACTGTGGCCGCTTACCGCCTGATCGATAAGCAATGCCCATATCCGCTCCATCTGGGCATCACCGAAGCCGGAACACTTTTTTCCGGAAGCATCCGTTCGGCGCTGGGCATCGGCAGCCTGTTGCTGGATGGCATCGGCAACACGATCCGGGTCTCCTTGACGGCTTCGCCTGTGCGGGAGATCAGAGTGGCCAGGCAGATCCTGCGGACGCTCGGCCTCCTGAACCGCGGCATTGAACTGATCTCCTGCCCGACTTGCGCCAGGACCAGCGTCGATCTGATCCACCTGTGCGGCCGTTTTGAAGAAAGGGTCGCCAATCTTGATTTTCCTGGCCTTTTAAAAGTGGCGATCATGGGCTGCGAGGTCAACGGCCCCGGTGAAGCCAGCGCTGCCGACATCGGCTTGGCATTTTCTCGTAACCGGGCTTTTTTATTCAGAAAGGGCAAGGTAGTGGCTCGCTTGAAACCGGAGCTGGCTTTGGACAGGCTCTATGAACTGGTATGCGAAGCGGCCGGGGAGAAAAAACATGCCTGACATCATTGTTTGTCCGGCTTGCGGCGTAAAAAATCGTGTCCGGGACGGTATGCTCGGAGTGCCTTTGTGCGGCAAGTGCA
>JAPKZM010000220.1 GCA_026393775.1 Candidatus Aminicenantota bacterium | reverse complement strand
TTATTAATAAATTAGGTTATGTTTATTGGGCATGGTGGCGAAAGGTTAATTCAGAAGAGATGGCAACTAATGCTTTACAAAATTTTCAAGAAGAATTAAAGAAGGAAAAGAAAAAACGATTATTTTTAGTAAATGTTGATGAGAAAAAATTCTATAGGGCAACTTGTGTTGGAATAGATTATCGCCCTTCCGGTGAAACATTTTCTCCAAGTGAGAAAAATCGAATTCCTCATTACTATCGCCCATATCGATTTTGCGCATGGTTTAAGTTTACAAGAATTGAAAATATTACAGAAGCTGAATATTTAAAGGTGGCAGAGTTCATTCCCCCCAAGGCGAAAACATTATACGTGATTGTTAAAAACAATCAATTAAAAAAAAGTTGGATAAAATTGCCAATATCTACCTTCAATAAAATATCTGCAAAAGGTTCTACAATATTGCATTTATCGGATATTCATTTCGGAAGTATGCATGGATTTCTTAGTGGAGAAAAAAAAGGGTTTAAATATAAAAAAAGATTGTTAGATATTATTAAAGCACATTTTGACCAAAATCTTGATTTAAAAGCCAAAGTCGGTATTATTGTTGTAACGGGAGACTTGATATCAAAAGCACAAGGTGTGAAAGGATTTGATTGTGCATATGATTTTTTGCATTCATTAGTTACTTTTTTTGATATTGAGCATTCTCATGTTATTATTATTCCCGGTAATCATGATTTGCCGTTTGAAAAGGAAAAAAATCCTTTACATGATTATTCCTATCAGCGAAATTATATAAAATTTTTAAATAAATTCTATGGTGGAAAGACTGTTGATATGGAATTTGCTCGGACATATTCAACAACAGATGGTTGGATATACAATTTCGCATGTTTTGATTCAGCAAAACCTCGGCATAAGGATTTAAAAAACTATGGGTATGTAAGTGAGGTTTCCTTTGACCGGATCATCAAACAAATAAAAGATAAAAATAGAGATGATAACGCCGCTAGAATGTTCTCTAGAAAAAAAATAAATATTGCATTATTACATCATCATGTTATGCCAGTCGCACTTTCTAGTGAGCCTCAAAAAAAAGAACCTGTTACTTTAACATTAGATGCTGCTGCATTGACAGAAGCTTTGTTAAAAAATGGATTTCATTTTATTTTTCATGGCCATCAGCATATACCTTTTATTGGAAAAGCTAATCGGGGGTATTTTGTCGGGAATAATTTTGTTATGAAATCTCCTTTGTATGTTATTGGGGGAGGGTCAGCGGGAGTCATTCCAGAAGAATTAGTGCAGGACGAGATGCCATCTAATACTTTTGGGATTTATGCACCAGATGAAAAAGGTCTAAATATTAAAGTAATACAATATAGAGCAGCAAACGATCCAAAAGATTATTTAAATATTTCATTAAAAATAGTTTGAAGGGAATGGGAAGGAACTTGACTTTGGAGGGCTATTGAGGAAAGATCTTCTATAATTAAAATGATCAAAGTTTAAAAAAATCACTATTTGGCTATCATTAAAAATTTAGGAGTTAGAATGACAAGTCGAAACATTAATCCAATAAGAGTGATAAGAACATTTCACCCTGTAGGACAAGGGGCTTTTTATACTGAAAGGCATATGATTGATGAAGATAAATTTACAATTGTTTTTGATTGTGGCTCAACAACTTTAAAGGAAAAGGAATTAAAAAGAAAAATTTATTCTACATTCCCAAAAGATCATAGAATAGATATCCTTTTTATTTCCCATTTTCATGCTGATCATATAAATGGTCTAAATTTCCTTAAAGAGCATTGTGAGATAAAAAATGTTGTTTTGCCTCTTGTCAGTCCTGAAGCCAGGGTACTTTTAAAAATAAGTAATTATTTTGAATATAAATTGGATGAAACATTACTTATTGATGATCCAAAAAAATACTTTGGTGAAAAAACAAATGTTATTTCAGTTGATGTGGTAGGTGAAGATACTTTTGGAGTAAGCATTAATTTTGAAGATAAATTTAAAATATTGGGATTTGAAGATAGAAAGAAAATACCCAGTGGGCAGGTTATTGTGTCTGGTTTTGACAATCATAATTGGTTTTTTATTCCATTTAATTATAGGCAAGAAGATAGAAAACGACAATTCATTGATTCTTTAAGAAAATATGGGTTAGAACTTATCGATATAGATACAATCGAAAACATCTGTTCCCATAAGGATGAAATCAAAAAAGCATATGAAGATATCGAGGGTGACTTAAATGAAAACTCAATGCTTTTGTTTTCCGGCATTAAACAAGAAGAAAAAATAATTAATTTCCAAAATTGTCATCAACATTGTTGCCCTCTTGAATGTACGCGTCCTAATTGCAGTTGTATTTATTTTGGAGATATAGATTTAAATGAAGGCAACATTGTGGGTGATATCCATTCGAGGTTAAAAAATTTGTTGCCATCGGTTGGGACAATTCAAGTTCCCCATCACGGTTCAATTCATAATTTCAACCGGGCTTTTTTGACTAAGTGCAAACCAGAATGTGCAATAATCTCATTTGGCAATAAAAACAGTTTTGGACATCCTTCTGACAGAGTGATAGAAGATATTTTATCCAATAAGATATATCCATACCTTGTGACTGAAAATCAATGTTCGATGGTAACACAATTGAAATATAATAAAAAATTGGGACAGTTATTTATTTAGTGAAAATAAAAGCGGGATAACCCCAGGGGTCAGATATCCAAAGGGAAGAATGAAGACTTTATGGGGGCCTCGAGGGACGGTGCTTGTTTTTATGCAATTAGGATGGTAGAGTCATTCCATGCGCAGAGCAAGGATGACTTTTACTGGGGCTTTTCACCATTGCCTGAATCGCGGGCACGGTCGCGAACGGATCCTGGGAGACGATAGGGACAAGCAAGCCTTTTTGGTTTTTTTGGACGAAGCTCAAAATAGACTGAAGATCCGCGTCTTGGCCTATTGTTTGATGAACAGCCACGGACGTGGGGGTCAGGTCTTGAAATGACAGGTTTTGTAAGAGCGCTTGAATATATATCATGTCCATTGAGCGTCTTTTGCGAATAGAAGTATCAACATAACCATGCACATTGCATAGTGTTGAGAAAAGTCATGATCAATCTGATAATTCAAGACCTGGCCCTCATAGTCGGAATTCACTCCGAAAGTCAATTCGGGAATGAATTGTCAAGTGATCGCCGTTGCGTTTCCAGGAATCATGCTGAAAAAAGCATGACGCGAGGCCTTCGCCGTCAGGCCGGGCCAGGCCCTTTGCCTCGCCCCGGAGGACCGCGTCAAGGTCTGGCAAACCAGCGGCGCCGCTGATTGACATTTGCAGTCGCCTTCATATAATGGGCGCATAGTGAACCAAGGAGGGAAAATGAAATTACGCCGCCTTATTTTTCTTCTGATCCTGTCGCTCTGCCTGGCCCCGGCGATCGTCGCCAAGGAGGTCGGTGCCCTGACCGTCTTCGTCAACAACTGGGACTCCCAGGTGGCCTTCGGCGACACGTTCACCATCCACGCCCAGGTCAACTACCAAAACATCCCCCTGGGCCGGATGTTGACCGTCCGCATCATGTCGGCCGACGAGCCGCAGAACGCCTCGCTGAACGCTTCCATGGTCAAGGTCCCCTGCCAGGACACGAGCAAGCCCGATTGCAGCGGGTTCTACGACGCCGAGTTCCAGGCCCATTTCAACAAGGAGAACTACGGCGAGCGCCTGGTCACGGTCGACGCCATCTCCGAGACCTCGGACGGCAAGACCCAGCACTTCCTCGACCAGTACATCCTCAAGATCAGGCTGGTGCACAAGCCCACGCTGGCGATCGACAGGATCGACGCGCCGCAGCCGCCCGACACGGTGCGCGTCAACGAGCCCGTCCCGGTGCGGGTGACCTGCAACACCTCGTGGCTGGTCCAGGACAGCAAGGTCAAGGTGACCATCCAGGCCACCTGCGGCGGAAGCGGCCAGTGGACCTGGGAGTCGGGGCCGCTGGCCGGGGGCGTGATCAAGACCAGCGAGCCCATCCAGATCAAGCTCGACAAGCCGGGCCGCTGGTGTTTCAGCGTCACGGCGAAGACGACCCTCGCCACGGCCCCCGTCAAGACCTTCTTCATGGAGGCGGTCGAGGAGGCCAAACGCAAGGTCGGCCCGGTGACGCTCACCTATCCCAAGCCGCCCGAGACGGTCCGCGTCGGCGAGTCGGTGCGCTTTGACGCCACCGTGGGCTACCAGGACCTGCCGGCCGGCTCCACGATGATCTTCGTCCTCAACGACCCGGCGACCGGGCAGGACCTGCCATCCGGCTGGCAGCTTTCGCGAGCGATCGCCGGCGCCGTTCCCGGTCGTGGTCAAGATCAGCTACGACAAGCTGGGCACCCTGCCCGTCAAGCTGAACGCGACCGTCACGAACCTCACCGGCGGCGGCGGCCAGACGGTCTCCTCGCTTCCCCTGGCCAAGAACGGCACCTACACCTTCCCCAACGCCCTGATCAAGGCCACCCCGCTGGGCAAGATCGAGGTGAAGGTGGAGGTCAAGGCGCCCGACGGCCGCGTCCTGAACAAGAAGAAGTTTTACATGAAGGTGGTGCACTGACCGAGGGCATTTGGGGACGGTGCTGGACTTTGTGACTTTGCATAAAATTTTAACACCTTAATTGAAAAACAAAACTAGAACTGTTAGTCTACTTTCTGTAGGTGCGCTAAGGCACTTGCAAAAGGAGGTTCCATGACTGCTATACGAATGCAGTTCCTCACCATTGCCGTGGTTGTGTTTATCGGGATTTGGCTTACCGGATTTGCGAAAGTACACTGGTTCTTATATACACCGGTTGTGGTGTTCCTTTTTGCAGGCATTACAGGCATATGCCCTGGGATGATGCTGTGGAAAAAACTCGGTTTCAAGGATTGATGCCTGCCTGACCGGCGCTCAACCAACACTATAAAAAGGTCCGCGATATCAAATTGCACTCATTGGCCAAGTTGTATAAGGATGCCCGGAAACGGATCGCTGGTAAAAAACGCTAAAGTCACAAAGTAAGCAGCACAAACTATTCGCCTATCCTGGTAGTCACACTAGATGGTTTCAGCAGCTGGGGAAATTGATGAAACCATAGTGTGACTATAGTGAAAGGATGTCCCCGAAGGGGCACCGTCCCCAATTCTCATTCTGACCCTAATTTCCCTTAACCCCTTTCCCTGCAAATGCTTTCCACCAGACATTATCTTGCAAATTTTCACCTATTACAGCAAAGGACATCCAGTCCTCACTGAAATTCCATGTGTATCGCCAAATATCAACTCTACCATTTGGGTAATAAGTAGCCCCATTTTCTATGCAAGTTCTCTTATCTGTAAATGTAGGCGTTGAGTTTAGCCAACTTCCATCATCATAAAAGATATGAGTCATGCATGATTTTTTAATCGGGTCGTACCCTGTAATCTCAAAGCCATTTTGAGTAAAGTTTTTCGATTTCCATTGGTGTGAGATCTCAAGGGCAAAGCCATTTAATATTCTTTTGCCTTTAAGAGTCCAATCTACCCGGTAATAGGGGCCGGATATACTGTCTCGCGCTTCTCCTTGAACGATCCATGTTCCAGCCCAAGCATCCAAGACATTATACTCTGTACTTGCTTTTAGTGATTCTGTCTGAGCGCTACCATTAACAAAGCAAAGAATGAGAAAAAATGTGATGAATAATAAGTAATTTTTCAGAGTGACCTCCTTACTTGATTATTATGTTGAGTTTATAACACAATAGGAAAATCTAGCATCACTATACCGAGGCTCTGCGAGGTATCCAGTAGTATCACTATACCGAGGCCCTGCCGAGGTATCAAGTGATACTATCCTCGTGATGATGCTATCCCCATGCTTGGATTTTAAGGAACTTTTATTGAAATATCAATAGGCGGTAAGAGTCCATAACATATTGGGGAAGGCCATTATGGGCTTTAGGGACAGTGCTTGTAAATATGTATTTAGCATTATTGAAAGGAACTGGAAGGTCGAAATACTGCGAGATTGTTATTTGCCGAAGATTGTCTCTGGTTTTGTGCAGCGCCTTGAAGCATAAAGGCAAACGATTTATGCATAATTACCTTCTAATGGGCGTCCCCAGTTAATTAAAAAGATCACGCAGGCTTGAATATTGTAATGTTGCCAGACTGCTCTGTTTTCCATTCGTCTTGTTTTTGATTATAATACATCCAGCAGCCCGGCGGCAGTGAGGGTTACAATGAATATAAAAAAGAACAAGTCGGCCATTTTGGTATTGATCATTGCCTTTTCCTGGGTGGTGTTGGCCCCGGCGCCTGTGGTCGCAGTTGCCGATGCAAAAAAGGAAGCCAGTGTGGCGGCGGCGATCGAATCGCCTCCCGTTTCCGTTGAGATGGAAAAGGAGCCCGGATCAAAGGTTTCCCGGCATCGGAAATTCCCCTGGCTGCTGACAATTGCCGGAGTGGTGGCCGTGGGGCTCGTGGTCCTGTACTTCTGGGGCACACACGAGCAATGGCCCCAGTACGCCGATGACCCGGCCATCTTCACCATGTTCATTGACGACCCGGCCGGCGACCAGATCTTGGCGCCCGAAGGAGGCCCGCCGCAGGTGAACCCCTTCCCGCCCATCGACCTGAAAAAGATCTCGCTGGGCGTCCGCGACGACTATTTCTATTTGCGCGTTGACGTGGCCGGCCAGATCCCAAACTCATCCCAGAAAATCAACGGGGATAAGCTTAAAAAGCAGGCTTTCAACCTGGCTGTGGACAGCGACAACAATCCGGGCTCGGGGATGTATGACGGCAGCGACATCATATTCCACGTCAGCTTCGACTACGGTTTCCGCAGCGAGAGCCCCTATGCCTGGTGCGAATTCAGCGGCGAGGACGCTGACAGCGGGCAGCGCAAGATCGGCGGCGAAAGGCGCTCCGGCGGCCCGGGCTATGATTTTTTTGTCTTTCGCTACAAGATAAGCAAGCTGGCTGGTTACTTTCCCCGCGGCGGCATGACCATGTTGCAATCGTGGTCCGAGGTCATGAGCACGCAATACCATCACTTTGCCTTCGACAATATTCAACCCTTACATTGGACCATACCTCTTTGATAATTAGGGGCATTTGGGACAATGGGGACAGTGCTTGGGGGGCTGGGGACGGTGCCCCCTTCGGGGACAAACAAATACAATCCGCCAAGGTCGGCGGATGATTTGTGCTGCCCCTTCGGGGACTTCGCTTGCAAATTTGCATTTAGGCTGGTATTGATCTCAGAAGGTAACGGGGTCGAGAAGCTGGGGATAGACAGGCGATTGAAATCTCAATAAAAGTTCTTTAAAATTAGATTATGGAGATAGCATCACTTCATGCCTCGCAAAGCCTCGGCATAGCATCACTAGATGCCTCGCAAAGCCTCGGCATAGCATCACTAGATGCCTCGCAAAGCCTCGGCATAGTGATGCTAGATTTTCCTATCGGTGTGAGCTATCCCTTTCGGAGCAGGCATGCGTTTCGTGCGGTCATCGCCCTTCTTCTCTCCATGCTACTAGCCAGCTGCAACAAGTCCCAGAGTAATGGACCCCCAACCGGCGACGACGACCCCTTGTGGAACGTGCCCATGGAGGGGGTCTACTTTGGCGGTCCGGCCATCGGCCCCGACGGGACCATCTACATCGGGACGTCGGAGGCGGGCGTGCGAGACACGCTCACGACCCATGGTCTCTACGCCGTGGATCGCAACGGCCGGACGAAATGGAAGTACACGACCAGCAAGTCAATCAAGTCATCTCCTGTCATCGGGCCTGACGGTACCATCTACATCATGGTCGGAATTGGGACGGATACAGACGCGAACGGTCTCGCCAGCAGCCTGCACGCCATCGACCCTCAGGGACAGAAGAAGTGGGAATGCCCCAACCTGGGTTCGTTCGGAGTCGGACCGGTGCCGGACTCGCCGGCCATCGCCAAGGACGGCACGATCTACGTCAGTGGGGCTCACGATCTCTTTGCCTTGCAGAACGGCGGCGACATCAAGTGGAGCTATCACTTCCCGGATCTGGACAACGTCCTCGGCGACGGTACACGCTACCACCTCAGCTCGCTCCGGAGCTCGCCGTCGGTGGGAGACGACGGCACGGTCTACGTGAACACCCTCGAGGGCCCTGATGCGAACGTCGTCGGCGGCATCTACGCATTCTCCCCTTCGGGGCAGCTGCGCTGGCATCACCCGGGTTCGGGCTGTGTGCCGCCGGCGATCGGCGCGGACGGGACCGTCTACGCCGGGTACGGATCCTACATCCCGAGCGGAACGCCGCCGAAGCTCGTGGCCATCAACCCAAACGGCACGACGAAGTGGGAGCTCCTGACCGAGCATTGGATCATGGCCGCGCCCGTCATCGGCACCGACGGCGGCATCTATGTCGGCACTTCCCAGCACCCGGTGAACAGACCAGGCGTGTTTTTCGCTGTCCGTGCCGACGGAACACTCAAATGGAGGTACGACACCGCGCCGGACGTGGCGGACGATCCACCGGCGCAGACCAATCCGCCCGACATCTACACCGGTGCCAGCATCGACTCCAATCGGGTGGTCTATTTTGCCGACGAGGTGGGCGCCATGTGGGCGATCCACGAGGATGGGGACTTGGTCTGGAAACGGTTGCACACGATAGGCGGTCCCCCGTGGGGCAACGTGATGCACGGCGGGTTTGCGATCGACGACGCAGGCATTCTGTACTACGGGTCGTATAACCCCGAAGTGGGTCTGGTGGCGATGAGGACGGACTCGACCGGACTGGCCGCAAGCCGTTGGCCCAAGCAAGCTGGCAACAATCAGAACACCGGGCGCGCGTTGCGATAGCCAGGTGCGCTGCCAACGCGCTAGCAGGCTGTCTGAAGGGCACCGTCCCCAAACTCCCCTAACAGTCAGACGGGATACTTCCCCGAAACAAAATCGCTCAAGTATCGCACCTGAGCCTCGCGATCCGAGGAGAGCCGCTTGACCAAGTCTCCGATGGAGAGTATGCCGACCAGCTGCTGGCCCTTCATGACCGGGAGGTGACGGATGCGCTGCTGGGTCATGATGGTCATGCAATCCTCGGCCGACTGACTTGGATCGGCGCACACTAAGCGCGAAGTCATGACCTCCTCGACCCGTGTCGTCTTGGAGGTCCGATCTTCCAGGGCGATGCGCCGCAGGTAATCCCTTTCGGTGAAGATTCCGCATATCGATGGGCCGTCGATGACCACGATCGCACCGACGTTCCTTTCCACCATCTTCTTGATGCACTCGAAAACAGTGGCCTTGCGGTTGATAGTGAGAACATCGCGGACGAAGATGTCAGAAATCTGGGTCATGGTGGTCTCCTGATAGCATCACTATGCTGAGGTCTTCCGAAGCATCCAGTGATGCTATCCATGCTTCCATTTTGAGAATAATTATTTGAAATGTCAATAGTCTGTAAGAGTCCATAACATATTGGGGGGCTCCGGGGTCAGGTCTCCAGAAATCAAGTTATGAAACCATCCGAGTAAGATGGGGGAGCCGGGACGGGGCTTGTAATTTTGTAATTAGTATTATTACTAGAACCGCGGCGGTTGAAATACCGCGAGATAGCCAAGTTGCATGAGTTTGCCGGGGTTAAGATGAATGCCTTGACACGCCGTATCGATATGACTCGTACAAAATCACAAGCACCGTCCCCAATTCTCCATTTGCCTTTCCGGCCCTTTTGCTGTATAATAATCATCAAGGTGCCCCTCCATGTTTCAACCTTTCCTAAACGACCCCGATGTTTTTCCTTCCGATTCCGTACTCTCGCGGCCGCTTGGCCGCTCCAAGCCCGCCTGGGACGCCTTCATGTCGCTGCTGAAAAACGATTACCCGCAAATGTCGGTCGATTGGCGCTACTACAACGACGGCAAGACCTGGCTTTGCAAGGTGACGCAGAAAGCCGATACCATTTTCTGGATGTCGGCCTGGGACAAGTTCTTCAAAATTTCGTTCTACTTCACCGCCAAGGCCGAAGCCGCTATCAGCGCCAGCACGCTGGACCCCGAGCTGAAGTATTCTTTCCTCCACCCCAAGGGCAAATGCTCGCTCCGGCCGGTTACCACCGAAGTGAGAAAAAAAACCGACCTGAAGCCGATAAAGGAACTGATCGAGATAAAGTTGAAATTTAAATAATTTCGCTTGTTTGATAATTCGGCCATTGGATGCTTTAACTTTGAGGGACTGTGCTTGACTGGGCGGCTACGACAGCTTGACCTCGAAGATGCAGCGCTTGGCGCCGCCGAGTTTCGATTCCTTGAGCGCTACCTGCACCGATTTTCCGAAGATGGTCTCGAAGCTTTCCTTCTGGTAGCCGACGGAACAGTTGCACCAGAAGACCGGCGTGCGCTTGTCGTCCACCATGGGGCAGCCGCACTCGCCTTCGGGCACCATGATAGTGATGATGCCCTTCTCCTTGTCCCAGGTTGAGTCGGTGCCCCAGGCTTTCTTGATGGCGGCAAAATACCCTTCAGGGTCCCCTTTGAACTTGACCTGGAGCTGGCCCAGCTTGGCGCACTCCCGGCCGGTCTTTTCGATGATCCCGGCGCAGGCGGCCGCCGCGGCGTCGGCGGCCATGAAGCCGACCATATTGGCCACCTGGTAGCGGGCGAAAGCGAGCCTCTGGTCAAGGGGAGCGGCGTCTTTGGCGCGCAACTTTTCGGGCTTACCGAGAAAATTCAGCGCGCAGCCGCAAATGCCGAGCCCGCACGCACCCTTCAGAAAATCTTTGCGATCCATGTTGCCTCCTTTCCGAGCGGTTTCCCGGCTCGCCCGGCGGTTTGTCATCTGGTATACGGCAGTGGAAGGCAAAGGTTTTTAGAAGGAACTCCGGGGATGGTGCTTGTAAAATTATATTTAGAATAAATAAAAAAAGAGTAAGAGTCACTACTGTTCTAATAAAATTGTAAATCAGGAGCCGGCGCACCAATCAGGAAAAATTGTTTCTTTCGCAAAACCACCCACCAAAAAGAAGGCCGGCCGTGTCATATTCTAACACAGTTCTTCGGCAGATGCGTAACAGGGGGCACCGTCCCCAATTCTCCCTGGCAGCAAATTCTGGAAGCCTATTTTGCTTGCTACCTATTGCTATTTCAATTAAAGTTCCTTAAAATTAGCATCACTATGCTGAGGTCCTCCGAAGCATATAG
>JAPKZM010000111.1 GCA_026393775.1 Candidatus Aminicenantota bacterium | reverse complement strand
ATGACCATGAACTTGGAGAAAAAGCCCCCGAACGGGGGACTGCCGATAACCGAGAAAGCGCAAAAAATAAAGGCCATGGCTGTCCAGGGCATGGTCTTGAACAAGCCGCCCATTTTGCGGATATCGCGTTCGTGGGTGGCGTGAATGACGATGCCGGCGCAGAGGAAGAGGCCGGCCTTGGCCAGGCCGTGCATCAGGATGAACAGCAGCGAGCCGGCAATGCCGACCGGGTTGAGCACGGCAAAGCCCAGGAATATATAGCCGATCTGGCTGACCGTGGAATAAGCCAGGATCCGTTTTAGGTCGTTTTCCACCGCTGCCGCCGCTGCCGAAATCAAGCTTGAGAAGACGACAATGATCGGGATGGCCTGGTACGTACCAGCCGTCCGGGAGTTTGAAGGTATAGCAGAAAAGGCGGGCGTAGGCATAGACGCCGATCTTGACCAGCACCGCCGCGTGCAGCAGGGCGGTGACGGTGGTCGGCGCCACGCCGGCGTCAGGCAGCCAGGTGTGCAGCGGCACGGTGGCCGACTTGGAGAACATGCCCAGCAGGATCAGCAGCACGGCCGTGCCCGGGATCAGGGTACCGCGCATGGCGGTGATGTCGAAGGTGCCGGTCTGGTTGTAGATCATGATGAAGCCCAGCAGCATGAACACCGCGCCGAAGAACGTCACCAGGAAGGCCTTGTCAGCCTTGAGCACATGCTCTTTGCCGCGGTAGAACCCGATCAAACGCCAGCAGGCGATGGCGGCGATCTCCCAGAATAGGTACATGAAGATCAGGCTGGCCGAAAATACCAGGCCCATCATCGCGCCGATGAAAAGCAGGACGATCAGGTAGTATTCGTTCTGGTTTTCCTCGTGGCCGATATACCCCAGGGAATAGATGACGATCAGCGCGCCGATGAAGGACGAGACGATGGCCATGAACACCGACAACCCGTCCGCGACCAGGATGAAATCGAGGCCCAGGGTCATGGTCCGGCGCAGGGTGAGCTCGCCGCCTTTCAGGGCGAACGGGATCAGCAGCATGGAGCAGGAGGTGGTGGCCAGGGCGAGCAGCACCGACCAGAACGATCGGACCTTCTTGGAGATCAGGCCGGCCAGGGGGATGGTCAGGGAACCGACAATGGGCACAAAAATCGTCAAAAGAATGATGGTTTGTATGTTGTTTGTCATGATTTTTTAGAGTTTATTATATTAAAAAATAGGCAATTGTCAAGGGCGGCGGGAAAGTTGCCGGCGCCAGGTGTGCATTTTCGGGCCCGAGCCCGAAAATATTTTCCAGCCTTGATTTTTCAGTTTCCCGGCTTGCTTTTTGGCGCAGGATGCGCTATAAAAAAACCATGGAAAGCATCAAGATCAACGTCATGCAGAAACTGCTCAAGGCCAACGACGCCATCGCCGACGAGATCCGCAAAAGCCTTAAAAAGAAGGGCGTTTTTTTCGTCAACTTGATGAGCTCGCCCGGCTCGGGCAAGACCACGTTGATCGAGGAAACAGCCAGGAAACTGGGCAAAAAGATAAAGGTCATCGAGGGCGACATCCAGACCACCCTGGACGCCGAGCGCCTGCAGAAGCTGGGTGTACCGGCCTACCAGATCAACACCGGCCCTTTCGGCGGCGACTGCCACCTGGAAGCAGCCTGGATCAAGACCGCCATTGATGAGCTGGGTATGGACGACCTGGAGATCCTGTTCGTGGAGAACATCGGCAACCTGGTCTGCCCGGCCGAGTTCGACGTCGGTGCCCACCTCAACGTCCTGCTGATCAGCGTCACTGAGGGCGAGGACAAGCCCTTGAAATACCCACTCGCTTTCCAAGTTTCCAAGCTATGCGTCATCACCAAGATGGATTTGCTCCCCTTGAAGCATTATTCGCTTGCCAAGCTCAGGCAAAACATCAAGAAGGTCAACCCGGCCTGCGCCGTGATCGAGGTTTCGGCCCACGACAACGTCGGACTGGAAAGCTGGTTCGAGATATTGAAGCACAAGCCGGGACTCTTATAAGGTAAAAGGTAAAAGTAAAAATGTAAAAGTCAGAAAAGAGAATTCTATTAAAATAATTTCCAAGATCCGTTCGCGTTAGTGCGGTTTACTTTTACCTTTTTCCTTTTTACTTTTAACTTTGTCTTTGTTGCCCGTTACATCTTTTAGATGCATCTCCCTGCCGCCGGTAATTTCGATATTGGTGGAATTGCAGGCTGAGCAGGCGAAGGCAGCCTGCTCGAGGACGGTCACTTGGCCACAGCCGCGACAGGTGATTTGTACCGGCGCGATCTCGATGACTAATTTCGCTTTGGCCAATAGTGGATATTCTTTCTTGAGGATCCGGAAATGGTTCTGCAGCACGGAGGGGACGACGTGGTGCATGCGACCGATGAGGACGGTCGCGGTTTTCAGCGCGTTTAAACTCTCCTTTTCCCGAACTTCAAGTATGTTCTGGATCAGGACGGCGGCGATGGCTCCCTCGTGCATCAGCAGATGCGGGGCAGGATCTCCCCGACAGGGGGCATGACGATGCGTTCGCTGCCGGCGCGGGTGGCCATGGTCACCCGGCCGGGATTCTCCCTTGTTATTTCCCCGATGATACAGGCGCCTTTTCCCAGTGGATGGCTGCGCAGGGTTTTGAGTGCCTTTTCAGCGTCGCGCCGCGCCACCACCATGACCACCTTGCCCTCGTTGGCCACGTGCAGCGGGTCGAAGCCGAGCAGGTCGCAGACGGCGGCCACTTTCCTGGGGATGGGCAATTCGTTTTCAAGAATGCGCACCCCGAATTTCTTCCCCTGCGCCAGTTCGTTCAGGGTCTGGGCCAGACCGCCCCGGGTCGGGTCGCGCATGAAGGGGATATCCAGGTTGCGGCATTTTTTTATCAACCCCCAAAGCGGGGCGACGTCGCTCTTGATCTTTCCCTTCAGGCCGAACTCGCCGCGGGCGGTGAGCACCGAGACGCCGTGCAGGCCGAGCGGCCCGTTGACCAGGATCACATCGCCTGGGCGGACGCGGGACGGCTGCAACGGCTTTTTGAAGAGCGGGCGGCCGATGCCGGCCGTGTTGATGAAGAGGCCGTCCGCCTTGCCTCTTTCCACCACCTTGGTGTCGGCGCAGACGATGCGCGCGCCGCTCGCGCGGCAGGCGCGGGCGATCGAGGCCAGGATTTTTTCAAGCTGCATTACCGAAAACCCCTCCTCGATAATGAAGGCGATGGAGAGGTAGAGCGGTTCGGCGCCCATCACCGCCAGGTCGTTGACCGTGCCGCAGACGGCCAGGCAGCCGATGTCGCCGCCGGGGAAAAACAGCGGCTTGACCACGAAGCTGTCGGTAGTGAATACCTGGCCGGGCAATCGGGCGGCGTCGTCCATCTCCATGAGCAGCGGGTCGCGCAAATAACGCTGGAACACGCGCCGGGTGAGCTCGGCGCTCTTACTGCCGCCGCCGCCGTGAGCCAGCAGGATCTTATCCATAGGTCACCCAGGCGCTGCAGCTTCCTTCCGCCGACACCATGCACGGCCCCAGCGGCTGGTCGGGGCGGCAGGCCTTGTTGAACAGGGGGCAGGCGGGGGGATCGATCAGGCCACGCAGGACGGCGTGAAACGGCTTGTGCAGGAACTCGATGCGCAGCAGGGCATCGGCGAGCGGCAGCGGGACATCGTAGATTTCTTCGCCATCGGAGACGATGCGCGCGATCGTGCCCAAGCCGCCAGCGACGCGCACGGAGCGTGCATTGGCCCAATCCGGCAACGGTTCGGCAAACAATTCCGGATCAAGTTCAAAGGGCTCGCGGTTGACGTCGAGGTAGGCCCTTGGGAA